>CACIRR010000015.1 GCA_902589095.1 uncultured Alphaproteobacteria bacterium
TGCTGGATACATAGGAAAAAATCTAATCAGAAGATTTGCTAAATATGGTTACAGGATCATTATTCCTTATCAAAAACAAACAAAAGAAGCTAACCTTAGGCTTCTAGGGGCAGTTGGCCAAATTATTCCTTTTCATTTTACATCTCTGAAAAATAAAAAACTGCTTAGTTTACTAAATAACTCAGATTTTTGTATTAATTTAAAAACTTCTTGGTCTTCTAATAAATCAGAACTATCAAGATCAATTCTTGATTTTAATTTGGAACTAATTGATCAAATAAAGCTATCTTCCTCAATTAAAAAGTTTATATTTTTTTCAGGTCTTGGCACAGAAACAAGATCAACTTTCAGGAATGAAATCATTTCTAAAGCAGAGGATTTAGTAATCAAAAATCTTCAAAATGCTGTTGTAATAAGACCAAGCGTTATTCTGGGAAACAATGATCAGTTTTTATCAAATCTCCTACCAATTTTTAAAATGTCCTTTTTTATCCCTTTGTTTGGTGATGGAAGTAAAAAATTTCAACCAGTTTTAATTGATGATGTTGTAGAATTTGTTTCAAAAACAATTGAAGAACGCAACAATGATAAACAATTATTTGAATTAGCAGGACCTGATATTTTTACTTACAAAGAGTTTTATAATCTCATAGCAGATGCAATGAATAAAAAAAGAGTTCTTGTTCCAACGCCAATGCCTATTATGAAACCAGTTGTTGGGTTAGGAGAAAAACTACCTTTTTTTCCTATTAATTCTGAGCAATTATCTCTTTTTGAGACTGATAATACCTTGTCAGGTAAAGAATCTGGTTTTAACCATCATAAGATATCCCCAAAAAGAGTAATTTCAGCAGTTACAAAATCATTGTAAAACATCAGTTTTTTTACAAACAGTACCGTTATTGTACTAAATAGTAAATTTTAGTATTTATTTTCATTTATATTTTCGTTAAGTGCTTATTTTCTTAAATATTAGTATCAATAATGTACAAATGTTAAAATTTACCTCAATTAATAAAGAAAATCCTAGCAAAGTTGATTCCAAGACCAGATCAGCAAACTTTGATGAAATATATGCAAATTTTGCTAAACAGAAGGCAGAAGAACAAGCTTCCAGGTGTTCTCAATGCGGCGTTCCTTTTTGCCAGGTTCACTGCCCGCTTCATAACAACATACCTGACTGGCTTAAACTAACTGCTGAAAATAGATTAGAGGAAGCGTATCAAGTATCAAGTGCCACTAATAACATGCCTGAGATTTGTGGAAGAATATGTCCTCAAGATCGTTTATGTGAAGGTAACTGTGTCATTGAGCAATCAGGTCATGGAACGGTCACGATAGGGTCTATTGAAAAATATATTACTGATACAGCTTGGGATCAGGGATGGGTAAAAAAAATTGAACCAAGTTTTAATAGAGATCAATCCATAGGAGTTATAGGTGCTGGTCCTGCGGGTTTGGCAGCCGCTGAAGAATTGAGAAAACTTGGGTACAAAATTACTATATATGACCGATACGATAGAGCGGGGGGATTACTTATTTATGGAATCCCAAATTTTAAATTAGAAAAAGAAATTGTTACAAGACGAACAAAACTTTTAGAAGACAGTGGAATTGATTTTAAATTAAATTTTAATGTAGGTGAGGATAAAACTTTAGAGGAACTCAGAAAAGATCATGACGCAATTGTAATTGCAACAGGGGTTTATAAATCTAGAGATATAAAATTAAATGAACAAAATTTTTCTAATGTAGTCCCCGCCTTAAACTATTTAACAGCCAGTAATAAAGTTGGATTAAAAGATAAAGTTGACGATTTTGATAGTGGCTTATTAAACGCAAATAATAAAAACGTCATAGTTGTTGGTGGTGGTGACACAGCAATGGACTGTGTTAGGACTGCTGTACGTCAGGGTGCAACATCAGTAAAATGCTTGTATCGTAGAGACAAGAATAACATGCCTGGATCTCAAAGAGAGGTTGAAAATGCAATTGAAGAAGGTGTCGATTTTAACTGGCTTACATTACCAACACAGTATCAAGGAAAAGATAGAGTAGAACAAGTAAAAATTGTAAAGATGGAGCTTGGCTCCCCGGATGAAAGTGGGAGAAGAAAACCTGAAATAAAAGATAATAGCGAAGAAATTTTAAAAGCAGATTTAGTAATTGAAGCACTCGGTTTTGAGCCAGAAGATTTACCTGTGATGTTTAATGAACCAAAACTAAATGTTACCCGTTGGGGAACTTTGAAAGTTGATTATAAAAATCTTATGACATCTCTCGATGGTGTATTTGCTGCTGGTGATATTGTCAGGGGTGCAAGTCTCGTTGTTTGGGGTATCAAAGATGGAAGAGATGCCGCCGGTCATATTCACAACTACCTCACTAAAAATATTGAAGAAAGCAAAAGGGTTGTTAATGAATAAGTTCATTCAAGATTGGCAAAAAAATAAGAAAATACTCGAGAAAAATCACGTTTATAGTGAATTAGATGAGCATTCTTCTTGTGGTGTTGGATTAATTGCCTCCCTTGACGGGAGTTACAAGAGAGAAATTGTTGAAATGGGTGTTCAAGCACTTAAAGTTTTGTATCACAGAGGAGCCGTTGATGCAGATGGCAAAACGGGTGATGGCGCAGGTATACAACTAAGCATACCTCAGGAATTTTTTAGAGAAAAAATAGAGCGAACTGGTCACAAACCAAATAATCTTCCATTTGCAGTTGGAATGATTTTTTTACCACGAACAGATTTTGCTTCTCAAGAAAAATCAAGAACAATAGTTGAAGCTGAAATTATAAAAGAGGGTTTGAAGATATATGGATGGCGTCATGTACCAATTAACTCTTCTATAATTGGAGATAAAGCAAAAGCAACACGACCAGAGATTGAACAAATACTTATTGGCAATGATATCATTCAAGATGAAAAAGTGTTTGATAATCTTCTTTATATAATTCGAAGAAGAATTGAAAAAGAGATAAGAAAAAGCAATATCAGCAATTTTTATATTTGCTCCCTTTCTTGCCAATCAATTGTGTACAAAGGAATGTTTTTAGCAGAGCAGCTATCAAATTTTTACCCCGATATTCAAAATGAAAAATTTGTTTCTCGTTTTGCTGTTTATCATCAACGTTACTCTACAAACACATTTCCTACGTGGTCCTTAGCGCAGCCGTTTCGCGTGATTGCACACAATGGTGAAATTAATACACTTAAAGGAAATAAGAATTGGATGACTGCACACGAACCAAGATTAGCGCATGAAAATTTTGGTAACTCTATTGACGATTTAAAACCAGTCATAGGTGATGATGCTTCTGACTCAGCTGCTTTGGACTCTACGATTGAACTATTAGTTAAGTCAAACAAATCGTTACCGATGGCTAAAATATTAACAATACCTGAGGCTTGGTCACACCGTAGAGATTTTTCTCAAAAACTAAAAAATTTATATGCTTACGCTACAGCGGTGATGGAGGCGTGGGACGGGCCAGCGGCGATTTGTGGTGCGCATGGTGATTGGGCAATTGCTGGTATGGATAGAAACGGCTTAAGACCTATTCGATACACCCTAACTTCTGAATACCTGATTGCAGGCTCCGAGACTGGTATGGTCGTGTTACCGGAGAATCAAATTGTTGAGAAGGGACGTGTTGGGCCAGGTCAGATGATTGCAATTAATTTTAAAGAAAAGAAATTTTACTCTGATAGAGAAATTAAAAAACATCTATCGGAGACTAAACCTTTTGGAAACTGGACGAAAAATATCACTCATATTGATAAGTTAGTAAAATCAGTTGATGAAGAATTAAGAGATATAGATGGACAAGATCTAAGAAAAAGAATGTCCTCTTTTGATTGGTCCATGGAAGATATAGAACTTATTTTACATCCAATGATTATGGAGCAAAAAGAAGCAACAGGCTCTATGGGTGATGATTCACCGTTGGCCGTGTTATCAAAAAAATACCGCGGCTTACATCATTTCTTTAGACAAAATTTTAGTCAAGTAACAAACCCTCCTGTCGACTCGCTGAGAGAGCGAGTAGTGATGTCTCTTCGAACTCGAATTGGAAATTTAAGCAACATTCTTGATGAAGATGAAAAACAATGTGATCATTTACAACTCAATTCTCCGGTGCTCTCGATAAACCAATTTAAAACAATGAGACAGCACATGAAAGATACTGTTAAAATTCTAGATACCACAATGGATCTAACAGATGAAAATAATACCTTTGAAAAAACTTTACGTGATCTTAACACACAAGCAGAAGAAGCAGTAAGAGAAGGATATGTACATATTATATTAAGTGATAAGAATTTATCAAAAGATAGAGTTGCTCTTCCAATGATCTTGGCTACAAGTTCTGTTCACTCACATCTTATTCGTCAAAATCTTCGAACTTACATATCTTTAAATATTCAATCAGCAGAATGTCTAGATGTTCATTATTTTGCAGTATTAATTGGTGTAGGAGCAACGAGTGTAAATGCATATGTTGCACAGCAAGCAATTGCAGAGCGTCATAAAAAAGGATTATTTGGATCTTTATCTTATGAACAGTGTGTCGAGAGATACATTAATTCGATTAATAATGGTTTGCTGAAAGTAATGAGTAAAATGGGGATCTCAGTTATAAATTCATATAGAGGCGGTTGTAATTTTGAAGCTATTGGTCTGAGTCGTACGCTAATGAGTAAATACTTTCCGTCTATGAGTTCTAAAATTTCTGGAGTAGGACTAGCAGGAATTGAAAAGCGTTCTTTAGAAGCACACACAAAAGCTTTTGATGAACAAGTTGCAACACTGCCTGTTGGTGGTTTTTATCGATACCGATTTGGTGGTGAGCAACATGCATTTGAGGCAAAGTCCATTCATATGTTGCAATCTGCCGTAGGAAATAAAAATTATTCTTTATTTAAAAAATATTCTCAAATGATTGATGATATGCCACCCATCAATATTCGTGATTTATTAGGATATAAAACAAATAACAAGTCTACTAATCTAACAGACGTCGAATCAGCCCAAGAAATTCGAAAACGTCTAGTAGCTCCTGGTATCTCCCTTGGCGCATTAAGTCCGGAAGCACATGAAACATTATCCATTGCGATGAATCGTATTGGTGCAAAATCAGATTCAGGTGAGGGTGGTGAAGATGCAAGCCGATTTAAATTAAAACCAAACGGCGATAACCCCTCTTCAAGAATTAAACAAATTGCGAGTGGACGCTTTGGCGTAACAGCAGAGTATTTAAATAATTGTGATGAAATAGAAATTAAAGTTGCCCAGGGAGCAAAGCCAGGAGAGGGTGGTCAACTACCTGGAGGTAAAGTCACAGAGCTTATTGCTAAACTTAGACACTCAACAAAAGGGGTAACGCTTATTAGCCCACCGCCACATCATGATATTTATTCAATCGAAGATCTTGCTCAATTAATTTACGATTTAAAACAAATAAATCCAAAAGCAAAAGTATGTGTCAAACTTGTTGCCCAGTCTGGTATTGGAACTGTTGCAGCGGGCGTAGCAAAAGCAAAAGCGGATACGATTTTGATATCGGGTCATAATGGCGGAACAGGTGCTAGTCCCCAAACAAGTATTAAATATGCAGGTCTTCCTTGGGAGCTTGGTTTGAGTGAAGTACATCAAGTACTCTCTTTAAATAATCTTCGCGATAAAGTTATTTTACGAACAGATGGTGGTCTGAAAACTGGAAAAGATATTGTCATTGCAGCAATGCTTGGTGCCGAAGAGTACGGCATTGGTACAGCAAGCTTAGTGGCGATGGGCTGTATTATGGTAAGACAATGTCATTCTAACACATGCCCTGTTGGTGTTTGTTCACAAGATGAAAAGCTTAGAGAGAAATTTACTGGCACACCAGAGAAAGTAATTAATCTTTTTACCTATATTGCAGAGGAAGTTCGTGAAATTTTATCTGAACTTGGTTTTAAAACATTAGATGAAATTGTTGGTAGAGCAGATTTACTTTACCAGGTGAGTAGGGGAAGTGCCGATCTAGATGACTTAGATCTAAACCCTATTATTCAAACAATTGATTCATCTCTTGGTGATTATATGATGAAGAAAGATAATATTACCAAAGTGGCTGATAGTTTAGATCTTAAAATGATTGAAGATTTAAAACCTCTGTTTGCGTCAGGACAAAAAGTTCAACTAAGTTATAATATTAAAAATACAGACCGTGCACTTGGAACGAGATTAGCCTCAGAAATTACAACAAAGATTGGAATGAACAAACTTGAAGATGATCATGTCATCATCAATCTCAACGGCTCTGCTGGACAATCCTTTGGTGCCTTCAGTGTCAAAGGAACTACCTTAAAAATACAAGGTGATGCTAACGATTATGTAGCGAAAGGATTATCAGGTGGTAAAATTATTATTACACCTGCGGAGACATCATCTCTTCAAACCAATAAAAATGTCATTATTGGTAATACGGTGCTGTACGGAGCCACCAAAGGAACCTTATATGCAGCAGGGATGGCAGGAGATCGTTTTGCTGTAAGAAACTCTGGAGCACACGCTGTGATTGAGGGATGCGGTGATAATGGATGTGAATACATGACAGGTGGAAGTGTTGTCATACTAGGTGAGGTTGGCAATAACTTTGGGGCAGGAATGACAGGTGGAATGGCTTTCGTATTTGATAAAGAAGGAACACTCCCACTTAGAATTAATCTTGATGATGTTTTCTATCAACAACAAATGACACAGTACTGGGAAGATGTGTTGAAAAATAAAATTATGACATATTTCAATGAAACAAATTCGCAGCATGCAAAAGATATCTTAGATAATTGGGATAGAGACAAATACCTATTCTGGCAGATTATTCCAAAAGAGATGGTAAATAAATTTGAGGAGCCAGTTCTTGTTGAAACCACTAAAACCGCTTAGTGAAAACAAGTTAAAATAAAGTTATAAGTATAAGGAGTCTTGGTGATAAAAAAATACAGATACAATTTTGATTTTTTTAACTGGATTAAAAAAACAGAACTTGTTGAATTAAGTGAAATTAATCCAGAAGATGATCCTGTTAGGCCTGAATTAGATAATACGTTTAGAACAACAAAGGGTAGGAAGATATTTGGATTAAAATATAAAGATGAAATTGAAGGCGTTGTATGTCTCGCTTTTACAAATGAATTGCCTGCTACTGTTAAAGAGCTTGATTTAATGAGTGTCGATGAAAAAAATAGTCAAATTGCTGTTGCTTATACCTTGTGGTCATTAAAAAAAGGAGCGGGGAAAAAAATAATGAAAGAATTATTAAAATATATGAAAAAACAAAATAACATTGATAGTATTATGACGTTATCTCCTTTAACACCTGTTGCCACTCATTATCATATTCGAAATGGTGCTAAATTAATCAAAATTAATCCAACGACACAAAATTTTCAGTATCGAATTTAATTTTAGTGATGTAATTAATTAAGCTCAGTGACGTTTTTATCTTTTAGGTTTCGTCACTCGAATGTTTTACTTCCCAAGGGGCAGTCCAATCTCCTTTGACTCGTAAATCTGTATTTGCATCTTCTTCAATTAATTTACACACGGTCATTTCTCCAGCCTCGTTACCGTATCGGTCTTTTGCTTCTTGAAAACGATCATGACAAGCTTGTGTTAGTTCTGAACGTGTGCCATGTTCTTTGATTAAATCTTGAATAAGATCTAAATCTTTTAATGCTAATTCAACACGAAATGATGGATCATAATGACCAGCAAAGATTGAGGGCACATCATGTTGCATAACAAAACTATCTGCTGCCCCACCTTTCATCACTTGCCACCACAAATCTGGTTCTAATCCTGCTTTTTTTGCAAGCACCATTGCCTCTCCAATCGCTGCTGCATTAATTTTCCAAAGCTGATTATTAACTAATTTCGCTACATAACCATTACCATAGTCTCCAACTCGTCTTATCTCTCCTATAGTCTCCAACACTTCTTTTACATTCTCAACTGCTGTATCAGTTCCACCAACAAACATGATCATATCACCTCTGATTGCGGCATCCAAAGATCCTGTTACAGGAGCATCAACGGCAAGACCACCTAAGGACTCAAATTCTTTTGCTAACTTTCTCATTAGAGTAGGACTACTTGTTGTCAGATCAATCCAACCTTTTTGATTACACTTACCCTGAAGAATCCCATCATCATTTTTCATCACCGCCTCGATTTCTTTTGGGCCAAAAACCATAGAGACGACAATATCAACATCATTTACTAATTCTTTAGGTGAATTTTTCCAAACAGCACCAGCTTCAACAAGCTTATCACTAGCCTCTTTTCTGATATCAAATACAGAGAGAGGAAAATTTGCGCGCAAAATATTTTTAGCAACAGCACTCCCCATATTGCCTAATCCAATAACAC
Organism: uncultured Alphaproteobacteria bacterium; assembly: GCA_902589095.1. Lineage (GTDB taxonomy): Bacteria > Pseudomonadota > Alphaproteobacteria > HIMB59 > CACPNW01. The sequence continues at coordinate 8,419 of CACIRR010000015.1, forward strand.
CAATTTTTTTCATATTAATCAGTGAGTGAGTCGCTTCGAACTCTTTTCTCTTTATGAACATCAAGAGTTTTACCGTACAATTCTTCTGATCGGTAACTTGATCCAATAACATTTTCTTTTTCAGTATAGGTATAGACAACAAGATTTCTTGTCGTATTTCCCTCTGCTCTTGTTGCGCGATGTAACGCATAACGACCTTTGAAAAGCTGAAGGTCACCTTCATTTAATTTTATTTCTTTTACACGCGACATATCACCTTTTAACAATTTTAATACCTCATCATAACATTCATCTTCTTTATTACGAATATTAGGTACGTATTGAAATACTCCACCTAAATCACAGTCCTGAACTAACATGGTTACAGTAAATTCATTTGTATCGTAATGCCAAGAAAAACGATCACCTGGTTTATTTACATTCATTGTTAACGATGCAAGAGGGTCCGCATAATGGAATATTGGTATACCTAAGCAATCAGCAATAAAGTTTTTGAGTTCTGTAGAATAGTATAATTTTTTAATAAGAGAATTTTCTGGAAATTTATCTCCAGATACAAAACCGTTGCTTCGTTCCATAAAAAAACGTCGGGGGTGATCTTCTGGATAAGCTGGATCATCTTTTGAAAAATAAACATTTACTTTGTTTGATGTATAATGAGCCAAACTTTCAATCTTTGTAGACTCTTTACGCATATCATTTATCGCTTCTTTATTGACAATTGAGGGCAACACATAACATCCATCAAATTCCAATGCTTCTTGAGCTTCTTTTATAATGTTTTGATATTTAGAACTTTCTGGTTCATTAATTGGAAAATTTTTTAAATCTATAAAGTAGGACAAATTTTTAGGACTCATAAATTAATTATACCCCTCGTAAATCTTTTCTCTTTCTAGCTTATTCATTCCTTTAGTTCGTTCGATAAATTCATTTCTAAGTTCTCGTGTTTTAAATATAAAAAAACACACAGTGTCAGTACTATGATAAATGGCTTTTAGCTCATCATCAATTTTAGAGAGCTTCTCAGGTATATTAGCTTTAATACAAATCATGATGATTATACTATCACTAAGAAGAAGGGGTGGTAAATATTTTATTAAAATTTTCTAGATCTTTAATAGAATTGAATAGCTGAAAAAAATTTTAAAATTTCAAGCAATTAATTATTCATGTAGTTTATTTGACTTTTATAGGATTAATTTTACTGGTAAGATAAGTTTTAATGAACAATGACGTATTCAAAATCATTGACAAAGAAAAGTTACAAATTGTTAGTGAGTCTATAGAAAAAGCTCACGGTCTTCCCAATGAATGTTATCATAATGGACCCTACACGAGCATTGAACGAAAAAGAATATTCGAAGACAAATGGGTTACCATTGGAGTAGCAAGTTCACTTCCAAATCCAGGAGATACCAAACCATTTGACTTACTTGGTATTCCACTAATAATAATAAGAGACAAAAAAGACAAAATTAGAGTTTTTCATAATGTGTGTAGTCACCGTGGATATAAATTGATTAATGAACCATGTTCTCTTAAAAATGTGTTGCGTTGTCCGTATCATTCATGGTCATATGACTTTGATGGAAATTTAGTTGCGACTCCTCACTTAGGCGGTGTCAATAAACATGAACATCGAGATTTTGATAAATCTACAAGCGGATTGAAAGAGGTACGATCTTCAGTGTGGCTGGATTTGATTATGGTCAATGTTTCAGAAAACGAAATACCATTCGAGCAATACATTCAGCCACTTGAGGATAGGTGGTCTTCTTTTTGGACAAAAGAAGATCAACACATGATATGCCACGCAAAAGATTATGGATATTTTCAATTAGAGGCCAAATGCAATTGGAAATTTGCAATTGAAAACTATTGTGAAAGTTATCACTTGCCTTTTGTTCATCCTGGGTTGAATAAATATTCAAAAATTGATGACCATTACCATATACAGGGATTACCAAATCGTTTTGCTGGTCAAGGAACTCTTGTTTATAATCCAAAATTTAAAAATAATGAAACATTTCCAACTTTCCCTGGTTGGTCCAAAGACAAAGAAGAACATGCTGAATATGTTGCTTTGTTTCCCAATGTAATGTTAGGTATTCATAAAGATCATTACTATGCATATTGGTTAGAGCCATTAAGTCATGAACGTACAAAAGAACACATGGAGATCTATTATGTGGGAGATGAAGCTGCAAATGGAGATAAATTTAAATCTTTGAGAAAACAAAATTATGAGCAATGGCTTAGTATTCAATCAGAAGATTTAAATATTATAGAGGGTATGCAAGAGGGAAGAAATTCACCAGTTTATAATGGGGGTAATTTTTCCCCAGTTCTTGATAATCCCACTCACCATTTTAATAAATGGGTAGCTACTTCACTAATGGATAATGATTTTTCAAAAAGTTAAATCAATAATTTTTTTAATGCATATTCTAATTTTTTAAGATCTTTAAAAGAATTGTATAGCTGATAAGAAATCCTAGCAAAACTTTTATTTTCCCATGGAATAATTGGTATTTCAATTTTATAATTTTGATATAGTTTTCTTTGAAACTCTATTTCTTTAACTTTTGGTATAGGTACAGAGATCATAAGTGGGGGTAAAAATTTTCTATCTCCTAGAAGTGGCATCCTAAATGTTTTCGATAGTTTAAGAGCAAAGTCATACAACACTTTTGATTGAGTCATAAGTAGCTTGGTATTTTTTTTATCATTTATAAACTTAATTGAAGCAGGAACTGATAACCATGCCGCTGGATCTTTCGTTCCGTTATACTCAAACATATCAATGAATCTTGAATTTCCTAACGCTCCTTTTTGATTAGTTGAATTATTTTTTTTATTCCAACCATGACTTACAATTAAAGGATCTAAGTGATTTTTATATTTACTAGAGGACCACATAAATGCTGCTCCCTTTGGCGACATCATCCATTTATGGCAATTACCCGAATAAAAATCTGCATTTAAATTTTTTAAATTTAGATCAATATGTCCTGGTGCATGAGCACCATCAATAATGGTAATTATTTTATGTTGTTTAGCAATTTTTACTAATTTTTTTATGGGAAAGAGAAGAGCTGTCGGTGATGTAATATGACTTAAAAAAAGAATTTTGGTTTTAGAACTAAATTTTTTTTCAAAATCTTTTATAAATTTTTCTTCTGACGTTATCGGCAATGATACCTTCGCTATTGTTATTTTTATTTTATATTTTGTTTTGATGAACTGCCATGTTTTTTCTAATGCGCCATACTCATGATTAGACATGATAACTTCATCACCTTTTTTAAAATGTAATGATTTAATGATAGCATTTAATCCTGTTGTTGCATTAACAACAGGTACTAAATTATTTACATTACAATTAATTTTTTTAGATAGCGCCTCTCTTACATTTGTCATGTTTGGACCAAAATCTCTAAACTGGTCCAAAAATTTAACAGGTTGGTTCTCTAATTTTTTTTGCCATGATTGATATTCATTAAATATTACTTTTGGGCAGGCGCCAAATGAACCATGATTAAGAAAAGTTACTTTATTATCTAATAAAAATTGATTTTTTAAATTCACTAATTTTTACCTTTTAAGGTTGGATCCAGAGCATCACGCAACCCATCACCAAATAAGGTTGTCACTAATACAGTGATCGCCAACGCTAAAGTAGGGAACAAAGCCATATGCCAATAAAAAAACATAAAGCTAATACCAATGTTTATCATTTGTCCCCAACTAGGTAAAGGCGGTTGAATGCCAACGCCTAAGAAGCTCAACCCTGCTTCCAACATCATTGCTAAGGGTATGGCTTGAACAAACCCAACAATAATGGGGGATATAGAATTGGGAATAAGATGCACAAAAATGACGTACATCGGTGAGGCTCCTAAAGCTAAACTTGATCTTATAAATTCTTTTTCTTTAAAGGCCATCACTTGAGCCCTAACAAGAAGACAAACTTGAACCCACCCAAAAATACCGGCAATAAAAATAATACTAAAAAAACCACCATCAACCAGAGCCGCTAGTAGCAAAGCTGCAATTAAAGGAGGAACGACAGAAAATACCTCTATGATTCTCATGATTACCCAATCAACTTTACCACCGTAGAATCCGGATAAAGCACCTAGAGGTAAACCAATAAAAACACTGCATATAGCGGCAGCAAAACCTATTGTCAGAGAAACTCTTGCTCCGTATATAATTCTTGAAAAAAGATCTCTTCCTAAATCATCTACTCCAAACCAATGCGTTTGGCTTGGAAAGGCTAAGCTGGTCATTAAAAATTTCTGCTCTTCATAACTGGTTTTAGTTATGAAAGGTGCAAAAATTGCCATCAACACAATTATAGATAATAGAATACCCGATACTAATGCGGCTCTGTTTGAGATGAGTCGCATGACTGCATAAAAAAATGGGCTTCTAATTTTATATTGGTTTTCCATATTACTGTTTTTTCTTATCACCAAGTCTTATGCGTGGATTTAATAATGCATAAATTAAATCAGCTATGAAATACGCGAAACAAAACATTACAGTTATCATTAAGAGCAAGGACATTTCTAATGGATAGTCTTTATTTTCAATACTTGATACAAAATAAGCTCCAAGTCCTGGCACTCTAAACATGGCTTCTACAAATATACTTCCCGTTGCTGTTCCAATAAACATAGGAAGAAAAACTGTTACTAGTGGAATAGCTGAGTTTTTAATTACATGGCGAAATAATATTTTTCTTTCGCTTAACCCCTTCGCTCTTAAAACTGTAACAAAAGGTTTATTTAAAGTGTCCAGTATCGCTGATCGCGTGTACCGTGCATAGGTTGCCATCGGAATTGCAGCATAGGCAGTAATGGGTAATATCCATTTTTTGGGCTCACCCCAACCAGAGGCTGGAAGCCATTCTAACCAAACAGAAAATAATAAAATTAACAACATACTAATAACAAATACAGGAACAGTGAGTCCTAGAGTTGAGATAGCTGAGGTAAAATAATCAATAAAACTATTTCTTTTAATGGCTGCAATTAAACCTAACGCAATGCCTATAGGAGCACCAATTAAAACACCAGAACCACCTAAAATCAAACTTGGAATCCACGCTCTTCCAATAAGCTCAAGAACTGTCTCCCCTGGACTTTGATACGGAATTCCAAAATCAAAATGTAATACTCCCCACATATATTTAAAATATTGCACATATAGTGGTTGATCTAAACCATACTGTTTTAAAATTTTAGCTTTAGCAGAGTCTGATAAGGGCATATCAACTGGATCAAAAGGCCCACCAGGGATTGCGTGCATTAAAACAAAAATTAAAACTGAAATAAAAAAGAAGGTAAAAACAATCGATAATAGTCTGTTTATTATATACCTAATCATCTATACAACCTGCGCCTCAACAAAATGATTGTTATCAATTTCAACAAACCCTATTTGTGAGTCATTTGTTGAAACAAAATTAACATCATTAAGACTATATTTAGGAATATTCGATTGAATAAAAGAATCATCGATAAAGGTTCTGCGTTTTCTTAATGATGGATCGAGCTTAGGAATAGCTTCTAATAATGATTTAGTATATGGGTGTATTGGATTTGCAAATATTTGTTCAGTAGGTGCTTCCTCTACAACTCTTCCTCTATACATTACTGTTATCTTATCGGCTAAACTTCTTAAAACATTCAATTCATGACTTATAAATAAAATTGAAAGACCCATTTCATCTTGCAAGTCTTGCAGAAGGTTAATAACTTGTGCTTTAACACATACATCAAGAGCAGATGTAGGTTCATCTGCTACGAGAATACTGGGTTTTAAAGCAAGAGCTCTAGCAATGGATACACGTTGTCTTTCGCCACCAGACAATTCGTGAGGATATCTATTTGTGTATGTTTTATTCAAGCCAACTTTTTCAAGTAAATCTATTGCTATCTCATTTCTTTCATGTGTAGAATACATTTTATGAATAATAAAAGGTTCAATAATAATTTTAGAAATAGTCATCATGGGATCTAGAGAAGAGTAGCTATCTTGAAAGACAATTTGCATTTCTTTTCTATATTGCTTTAATTCTTGTAAACTTAAATTGGTGATATTGTTGTTATTAACAAAAATTTCACCCTCTGTTATTTCCAGTAACTTCATTGCCATCAGGGCACAGGTAGATTTGCCAGATCCTGACTCTCCAACCAAACCTAAAACTTTTTTGGACTCAAGAGAAAAGGAGACATTATCCACCGCTACAAATTGATCATCACTTTTTGATAAAAAATTCGTAATATTTTTTGTTTCAGAATAAATTTTAGAAACATTTTTTAATTCAAGTACTTTTTCCATTTATGTTCCTGCATACCAAAGATCTCTATCTTCTTTGGATATTTCTTTAAGTCTTTTCTTTCCCGGTTCTCGCCCTGGAATACTATCAATGAGAGCTTTGGTGTAGGGATGTTTAGGTTGATTAAAGATATCAAACACATTTGAGTTTTCCATGATCTTTCCGCTATACATCACCAATACTCTATCTACTGTTTCGGCTATTACACCGAGGTCATGTGTTATCATCACAAAGCTCATATTTGTTTCTTGTTGGATATCAGTTAGCAATTGCAGTATTTGTGCTTGAACTGTTACATCAAGGGCTGTTGTTGGCTCATCTGCAATCAATAATTTTGGTTCACAGGATAATGCCATTGCGATCATAGAGCGTTGAAGCATTCCTCCTGATAATTGATGAGGATAGTAATTAAGAACTTTATCTGCATTTTGTATTTCAACTCGTTCAAGTAAATGTTCAGCTTTTTTTAGAGCTTCTTTTTTATCTATGTTTTTATGAGTAATGATTGTTTCTGCTATTTGATACCCAATTGTATGTAATGGATCAAAAGAGGTCATTGAGTCTTGAAACACCATAGCAGCAATCTTTCCTCTAATTTTTTTTATATTTTCTTTTGATTGATCCAAAACGTTAATACCGTCAATTTCTATTAAGTCGGCTTCCACAATTGATGTAGGAGAATTCATTAAACCCATCACTGTCATAAAAGTAACTGATTTACCTGAGCCAGACTCTCCAACTATGCCTAAACTTTCCCCCTGATTAATTTCGAACGAAATACCTCTTACAGCATGAACAATATTATCATACTGCTTAAAACTAATTTTTAAATTTTTAACTTTGACAAGACTCATCTGAAAAGAAACTTATGCCCCATGATAATGAGGCATAAATAATAATTAAAATTATTTTGTTATATGAGTAAAGAAGTAATGACTTCTTTGATTTAGAGGTGCAAACCCAAGGTTATTATTTTTAGGTCCATCACCTTTAATTGACTCTTTAATAAGAGATGTAGTTATAGGATGCATTAATGGAATGATTGATACATTATTGATCAACTCCATTTCTGCTGACTCGTATAACTTCAATCTTACATCATAATCTGGATGAGCATCTGCTTCAGCCACAAGTTTATCATAAGAATCTAGATAATGGCTGTGTCTTCCACCATTATAAAAAATTCCATAGAAGTTACTTGGATCTAAATAGTCATACTCATACGGTGATAAAAACAGATTGTTTTTATTATTCGTTAGAGCATCATACCACTCACCAATTGACATAATTTTAATTTTCATATCAATGCCTAAATGCTCTTTATATTCAGCTTGAAGATATTGTAGCATTGGCGCAGTAATAGCTCCGTTATAACCACCTTGATCACGGTACCAAATTTCAATTTCTGGAAATCCTGCTCCATTTGGATAACCTGCCTTAGCTAAATGCTCTTTCGCTTTAGCTGGATCAAAGACTGCATACTCTGTAAGCTTTTCATTATACCCAGGAAAGCCTGGAGCTAGTAATGATTTTCCAGGTATTGCAAGATCTTTTAGAACAGTGTTCGTCATTTCATCTCTATCGACTGCATACCAAAGTGCTTTTCTAACATCTACGTTATCAAACGGTGCAGAAGTTAAATCAAATGAGATATATGAAACTGCAAAAATTGCATTTGTTCTTAAATCATTTGGAAACTTACTTTTTGCGTAAGGTATTTGACCAACGTTCAGGGTTGTCATATCTGCGTCTCCAGCCATATAAGCAGGAAATCCTACTTCAGGCGCACCTATAGTTGGATCAATGACTACTTTGTCAATTTTTGCTGGCCATGGACCATTATAAGTAGGGTTTTTTACAAACACTTGTTTGTTTGTTGATTTTTCCCAACTCTCCATAACAAAAGCATAAGATGAAGGAAGAGTATCAACATTAGCAGCATACTCATCACCATGTTTTTTCCATGCATGCTCAGCAACAGGGAACCATAATGAAAACACACCAGGTAAATATGGTTTAACTGACTCAGTAGTAACTTCAATTGTTAAGTCATCTATTGCTCTGATTCCAAGCTCACTTACATCTTTAGATCCATCTGAGACAGCATTCCAGTTTTTGATTCCGGCTGCAAAACTATAATACCAACCAAAATCAAAACCAGTTGTTACTGCTCTTGTTAATGCAAAAATATAATCACTCGCTTTTAGTTTTGGACCATCACTCCAAACTAAACCATCTCTTAGTTTAAATGTCCAAGTTAATCCATCGTCTGACTGAGACCAAGACTCAGCTGCCATGGGCACTAAGTTATAATCTTTATCAAAAGTTGTTAGTGGAATTGATAATAGTTCAGGCATACCTGCTCTATTATAAACAGTCTTCATCCAATCTGCGTATGTTCCTGTAGTAGAGTCTCCAACTCCATAAAATGTGTTTGAATAAGACACACTTGAAAAAGAAACAATTAAGGCAGTAATTAGTATGGAAATTTTTTTAGAAATTTTCATTATTCCTCCCTGTTTTTTTATATTTATAAGAGATAATAATATCTGATATTAATAGTCAACAGCCAAAATTAAAAAAAAATGTTTTTTTTTAATAATTTTTAAATTTTTACCTATAAAAATAAATTTTAATGATAAAAATGAAAAAAATTCATACAAAATACATAATTTCAGATATCTTAAGCTATTTTTAATTTAATTTTTGAGCTTTATGATCTTTCTAAGATAATCAATGGATTCTTTAATTATTGTTAAATCTGTTAAGCTCGATAGACGGTGATCACTTTCTTTAAGATAAATAATGTTAACGTTCTTACCAGTTACCTTTTTAAGTATTTTCCTTGGTACATCTTCCTTCACGACATTATCTTTTAAACCGTGAATAAGAACCATTGGTTTTAAAAATCGAAATGGTTTTTTGAGGACTCTATTTTTTTCTGCTTCAATAAAAAATTTTTTCGTTAAGTAATAACTAAAACCATAGGAGGTATATTTAGTGATACCTTTAGTTGAAATTTCTTTTTTATTTTTTTTATTTAATGCTTTGTATAAATCTTTTCCAAAGTCTGGAGCCGCTGCCAGACCAATCAATCCCTTTATTCTCTGTGGTCTTGCTTTTGCAGCCAACATCATTAACCAACCACCCATGCTGCTACCAATTAGTATTTGGGGACCTTTGGCAACATTATCAATAATGTCTAATAGATCTTTTCGCCAATCTGAAATTGTAAATTCTTCAAATTTTCCCTCTGAACTTCCATGCCCTCTACAATCAAAACGAATAAAATTAAGTTTGTTTTTTTTAGCATATTGCTCTATTGCAAGAGCTTTGCCACCATTCATGTCGGAGTTCAATCCGTGAATAAAAATGACCCCTAATCTTCTTCCTTTTAGTGATTTATAAGCAATTTTATGGTTTTGTTTGTTTTTATAAAAACGCATATTATAGAATACAAATATTAACTCAAAATGTCATCCTTTAATCTTGTTCAAATAGTCCCCTCTCTTGATTCTGGAGGCGTGGAGAGAGGCACAGTAGATGTCGCTAACTTTTTGGCTGAGAAAAAAATTAAGAATTTTATTATCACATCCGGCGGCAACATGATTAAAGAACTTAATGATAATTATGTTCATGTTCATCATTTGCCTGTATCTAGTAAAAACTTTTTTTCATACCCTTCAATAGGACGTCAAATAAATAAATTTATTCAAACGAATAATATTGATTTAGTGCATGTTCGATCTCGAGGTCCTGCATGGATGATTAATCTAATATCCAAAAATAATATTAAAACAATTTCTACATTTCACAATGTGTATGGTGGTAATTCGTTTATTAAAAAAATATATAATAAGGGATTATCAAAAATGGATCATCTTATAGCAATATCAGATTATGTAAAAGAAACAGTTATAGAAAAATATAATATTACGAATAAAAATATATTGGTCATCAATAGGGGTATTGATACAGAATATTTTAACAAACCTATTAACAATTACAAAAAAGAAGATTTTATAAATAGACATCAAATTGACATGTCAAAAAAAATTATTTTATTTCCTGCAAGACTAACCCGCTGGAAAGGTCAGTTGGAATTTGTTGATGTTATTAAAAAAATTACCACAGATAGTATTTTAGTTCTTTTTGCTGGAGATACCAAAAATGAAAGCTATACAAAACAACTTCGTGAAAAAATGAATAAAAATAATTTAAATAAAACCTTTAAAATTTTAGGAAAAGTTAACCAAGAGGAGATGCGTCTATTATTTGATATTTCAGACTTATCAGTTTCGCTACCATTAAGAGCTGAAGGTTTTGGAAGAACTATAAGTGAGTCGTTGTATTCTGGCACTCCAGTAATAGCTTTTAACTACGGTGGTGCCAAAAACCAACTAGAGCATTTAAGTGATTTTTTTAAATCTACACCGCAAGATTTTGAAAAATTACCAAACAAAATAGATCTATTATTAAATTTATCAGAGAATAAAAAAATTAATATTCTTCAAAATGTAAAAACAGTCATTGAAAATAATTTTTCAAAAGAAAATATGGTTAATAAGTATTTAGAATTTTATGAGTCTGTTAAATCCTAAAAAAATTTTAGTTATTAAACACGGCTCTCTTGGTGATATTGCTTTTGCATTAGAGCCTATCTTAGCTATTCAAAAAAAAATTAACAATGCCGTTATCGATTTAGTTACAGAGGAAAAATTTATTCCTTTTTTTAAAAAGATGAATATGTTTCATCAATTTCTGACTGATAACAGAAAAGGTTTTTTTGCAACAATTGGCCTTATTTATAAAATTATATCTGGGAATTATGATCTAATTATAGACTTGCAAAATTCAAAAAGAACTAATCTTTATCATTTTTTTATCAAGACATTTTCTAAAGCAAAAATAAATGGATCGAGAAGCAATGCTCATAAAAGATATATTATTCCTCCGCAAGGAACTGAAAGTCCAACCCAAGGTTTACTAAACCAATTAGAACTTTTGGGTATTGAAAAAGTTAATCCAAATTTTAGTTGGCTTGAGTCAAATTTTAATAAGCAAGATTTTGATAATAAAAATGTTGTGATGATTATTCCTGGTGTGTCACAATCAGGTAAATATAAACAATGGCCACCTTCTAACTTTCAACAATTATGTTTTTTTCTAGAGAAAAAAGGTTTTCATATTTGTTTAGTTGGAACCAGTCATGATGCTGAAGCTATTCAACCAACATTGCAGCACTGTAAAAATATTATAAATTTAATTGATAAATCACCACCTGATATTATTTATTCAGCTGCCTGCAAGTGCAAGTTGATTATTTCTAATGATACAGGTCCTGGCCATATTGCAGCACTTAGCAATATTAATACCTTATGGCTTGCTTTAGATAATCAGATAACAAAATCAAATTTAAGTTATAAAACAAATAATTTTTTAATTCTTAAAGAAAAAATGAAACAAATAACTGTTAATGAAGTAAATGATTTTATAATTAGAAATAAGCTATTGGATAAAATTTAATAATTTACTATTTAGTTTATTGTCATCAGTTTCTAGACCCAAAAACTCTTTTTTCCATGGGGTGTACTCTTCATAGTACTTTTTAGAACTTTTATTCTGATAAATTATGCATAACTTGCAGTTATTTAATGACGAAATATGTACACAGCCACACTCGGGAGTTATAACAATATCAGCTTGATTTATTAAACTGACCCATTCATCAAATTTAAAATCATCACATATAATAATTTTATCATGATAATTAATAAGGTTTTGCCAATCATAACAAATTAAATATTTATTAAAAATTTTACTAAATTTAATTTTTGTTGTTTCATCAGTTGTTAAGTAAAATGTATAATCTTTTTGATTTAATGACTTGAGAAATTCGATAAATTGTTCTTCAGAGTTGTGCCGATTTATCCATTTAGACGAGAGGTGAATTAAGCAAATTGGTCTTGTTTTTTTTACCTTAAATGTAGTTGGAAATATGGATCCAATTTTTGTATCTTTTGTAAGACCTATTCCAGAATTTAATACTAGATCCATCATCATTCTTGTTTGATGAATATTTTGATTGTTTTGAATTGCTCTAAACCTATTTACAATTTTTGAGTGAGTAAAAAAAATTTTACAGAATAAAATTTTCCAAAACTTACTAAAAAAATTAGATTTGTACCTTGACTGGAGTATTAGGGCAGCTTTTGTTTTGCATTTGAAAAATAATCCCAAAAGCAACCCAAACCAGCTTGGGCTAAATACGAAATAATAATCATATTTTTCATAATTAATTAATTTATATAAATTATAAAATCTTACTATTGATGTTGGCTGTTCATAAATTTTATTAATACCATTAAAACGATTACATATTTTGATATTTTTTTTTGAAGCTATTACATGAATTTCAAATTGAGGATTCAACTCCTTTATTCCTTGAATGATGGGTAAAGTTAGGATCATATCACCCATGCGATCAGTGCGTTCGATACAAATTTTCATTTATTTTAACTTACAAATTAACCTTTTTTTAAAAAACAGATCTTGAATTTAATTTCATATTCATTATATCTTTAGAAAATATGAAAAAAATATTCAATTCCTAATATGCTATTTATTAATAGCTTTATCCACTTAAATTAATAGTTTTGGCAGTAAATTTCAGAGCAAAGAAGAATACTGGTCCTAGGACTAATGAGCAGATAACTGCTAGTGAAGTACGTGTAATTTCAAGCACTGGAAAGCAGTTAGGCATTATTAGTATTAGAGAAGCACTGAACCATGCCGAAGATGAAGGTTTTGATCTCGTTGAAGTATCTCCTGCTGCTAATCCGCCTGTATGTAAAATAATCGATTACGGCAAGCTCAAATATAGAGAACAAAAAAGTAAAAAAGAAGCCAAAAAGAAGCAAAAAACCATTGAAGTAAAAGAAATTAAAATGCGACCTGGTATAGATACACACGACTATAACGTTAAAGTGAAAGCTCTATCTAAGTTCATCAGTGGCGGTAATAAAGTAAAAGTGTCAATGCGATTTAGAGGTAGAGAAATGGAGCATCAAAACTTAGGTTTTAATCTATTAAAAAAATTGACTGAGGAAGTTGTGGAATATGCAAAGGTTGAAGTTCCGCCAAAATCTGAAGGTAAGCAAATTATGATGATTTTGGTTCCTCAAGTTGCTAAATAATTACTTACTCATTGATTCTTAAACAAATATCACTATAAGACCTCCTACACTAGCTATGGCCTGCGGGGCAGCCTAGCGGTAAATTTAACAAGGAGTATAGAATGCCCAAGCTTAAAACAAAAAGTAGTTTAAAAAAACGTTTCTCTAGAACTGGAACTGGAAAGATCAAGTTCAAGCCGGCTGGAAAAAGGCACGGTATGAGCAAAAGATCAAATAAATTTATACGTAGTACAAAACGATCTGCAATTATGTCACCAGGTGACGCAGCGCTTGTAGATCATATGCTACCATACAATAAATAGGAGTTTATAATGGCAAGAGTTTCAAGAGGCGTTACCGCAAGAGCAAGACATAAAAAAGTTTTAAAAAGAGCTAAAGGTTATTACGGAAGAAGAAAAAATGTATTTAGAGTTGCCGTCCAAGCAGTTGAACGTGGTATGCAATATGCTTACCGAGATCGTCGAAAAAGAAAAAGTGACTTTAGAGGGCTGTGGATTCAACGAATTAATGCAGGTGTGAGAATGCACGGAATGACCTATTCTCAGTTTATTGCTGGCCTAAAAAAATCATCTGTTGAAATAGATAGAAAAATTTTAGCTGAATTGGCAGTAAATCAACCAGATGCATTCAAGGCTTTAGTTGAAAAAGCTCAATCAGCTAGCTAGTATTTAATTTTTAATAATTTATACTAATAATATGTCTTTATCAGTTGATGCTATAGATATTAAAAAAAGAATTGAGAGTTGCAAAAACCTTCAAGAGGTTGAAGGTATTCGCCTCGAGTACCTTGGTAAAAAAGGATTAATTCCTTCTGAAATGAGGCTTTTAGGAAAACTCTCTATTGATGAGAGGAAACTTAAAGGTCATGAATTAAACAAACTTAAATCCTTAATTGAAGATGCAATTGATAATCAAAAAACTTTTATTGAAAACGCAGAAATAGAAAAAAAATTACAAAATGAAAATATTGATGTAACTTTACCTCAATTAGAAACCTCTAATGGAAAAATTCATCCTATTTCTCAAACAATTTTTAGTATCATAGAAATTTTTGGTAATTTAAACTACTCTGTTGAAGCCGGACCAGATATTGAGAGTGATTTTAATAATTTTTCTGCTTTAAACATTCCTCCCCATCATCCTGCTCGAGAGATGCAAGATACTTTCTATGTAAATAATAGTGAAGGCGAAGATAATGTACTAAGAACGCATACGAGTCCTGTTCAAGTAAGAACAATGCTGAAAACAAAACCTCCCATCAAAATAATTGTTCCTGGAAGAACCTACAGGAGTGACTCAGACTCTACGCACACACCAATGTTTCATCAAGTAGAGGGATTGGTAGTAAACAAAAATGCAACAATGGCAGATTTAAAATCTACCCTGATTACTTTCTTAAAAGAGTTTTTTGAAATTGATAATTTAAAGTACCGTTTTAGACCTAGTTATTTTCCCTTCACTGAACCAAGTGCAGAAATGGATGTCGCTTTTACAAAAAAAAATAATGTTTTAAAAATTGGTGAGGGCGATGATTGGTTGGAAATTTTAGGATGTGGGATGGTTAATCCAAAAGTCCTTGAGAATTGCAATATAGACTCCTCTGTCTATCAAGGTTTTGCATTTGGAATGGGGATAGAAAGATTATCGATGCTCAAATACGGCATCACCGATATGCGCGGTTTGTTTGATGTTAATATTAAGTGGTTAGATCATTATGGATTTTCCCCATTGGATTTAAGGAATAGAGCAGAGGTTTAACGCTAAGATGAAATTTACACTTAATTGGCTCAAAGATCATTTAGAGACCTCTAAAGATTTAAATATAATTGTTGAAACACTTACAAATATTGGTTTGGAAGTAGAAAATGTTGAAGATAAATCTAAATCTTTTAATGATTTTACAGTTGCTGAGGTTTTAAAAGCAGAACAACATCCGGATGCAGACAGACTTAAAGTTTGTAGTGTTAAAACTATTGATGGAATTTATCAAGTAGTCTGCGGAGCACCAAATGCTCGTACAGGTATGAAAGGTATATTTGCTCCAGAAAATAGTTTTATTCCAGGAACCGGAATCAAATTAAAAAAATCTAATATAAGAGGAGTAGAATCTTGTGGGATGCTGGTCTCTGAAAGAGAAATGGGAATATCAGATGAGCACGATGGTATTATAGAAGTTGATGCAAAATATAAACTTGGCGAGAAATTTATTGAAGTATTCAATCTTGACGATCCTATAATAGAAATAAATATTACTCCAAATAGAGGTGACTGCTTATCTATAAGGGGAATTGCTAGAGATTTAGCTGCAGCAGGATTAGGAACATTAAAAGAAAATGCACGAATAAAGAGCATTCCAGGAACTTTCGAAAGTCCTATTAAGTGGGAAAAAGAGTTTAGCGGTGATGAAGAGTATCTCTGCCCAGGTGTTGCCGGTAGATATTTTAAAAATGTTACCAATAAAGAGAGCCCATTATGGCTGCAACAAAGATTAAAAGCAATTGGGTTAAGACCAATTTCTGCATTAGTTGATATTACTAATTACATTACCTATGATTTAGGAAGACCATTACATGTTTATGATGCAGATAAAATTGAAGGAAATCTTACGATGCGTTTTGCAAAAAAAAATGAAAATTGTTTAACTCTTGATGAAGAAAAAAAGAGAGTGCACTTCAGATATGATTGTAATTTCAGATAATAAACAACTTCACGGCATTGGTGGTGTGATGGGGGGTCTTGATAGTGGATGTAGTCTTGATACCAAAAATGTCTTTTTGGAAGTGGCATTATTTGATCCTATTTCTGTTACTAAAACTGGAAGACACCTCAAACTTCAAAGCGATGCTAGATACAGATTCGAGAGAGGAATAGATGCAACATCAATTGAATGGGGTGTAGATGCCGCAACGAATATGATTACTGATTTATGTGGTGGTGAAGTTAGTGATTCTGTTAAAACTAAAGTTTTAGATAATAAACAGTCTAAAATATCTTTTAATACAAGCAAAGTTAAATCTCTTGGAGGCATAGAAATCAACAATGATAAACAAAAATCTATTTTAGAGTCTTTAGGTTTTAATATTGTTGAAAAAAATAATATTTTCGAAATAACGGTTCCAAGTTTTAGACCTGATATTGAGGGAGAGGCAGATATTGTTGAAGAAATTTTGAGAATATATGGTTTTGATGAAATACCTCTCACAGATGTGAGTGACAAACAAAATAAGAAAGAAGTATTAAGTCCAGAATTAAAGTCCTTTTATAAAATTAAGAGAATAATTGCTAATCAAGGTTATCTTGAAGCAGTAACATGGTCTTTTATGGATGTAAAAGCTGCTAAGTTAGTTTCTGAAGATCTAATAGAAATAAAAAATCCCATTAGCGCTGAATTAAGTGTGATGCGACCATCTAATATTCCAAATTTATTGAATGCAATTAATTTAAATAAATCGAAAGTTGTTAATTTTGGCAAACTATTTGAAGTTGGCCCAATATTTGATGCGGTTTTAGAAAACAAACAAATTAACGTAGCTACAGCAATAGTATATGGAAATATTAATGGAGGAAATTGGAATTCTATAAATCAAGATTTTGATGTTTTTGCAATTAAATCAGATCTTATGCGAATTTTAAAATCATTAAATGTACCTATAGATAACCTTCTTTATGAAATTATTGATAATAAAGTTTTTCATCCAGGAAAATCATCATCATTGAGAATTGGAAAAAATATACTTGCAAATTTTGGAGAACTGAATCCAATATTATTAAAATCTCTTGATATTAACAACTCAGTTGTTGCCTTTGAAATTTTCACAGATACATTAGCTCAATTTTTGGCAAAAAAGTCATCAACAATTTCTGCTTTCGATAATAATCCTTACCAGATGGTGGAGAGAGATTTTGCTTTTTTATTTCCAAAGTCAATAAAAGCAAATGATATAATCAATAAAATAAAAAAAATTGATAAGAAAATCATTGAAAAAGTAACAATTTTTGATGTTTATGAGGGTGAAAAAATTAACTCTGATTTAAAAAGTATTGCCATAAGAGTTTTATTACAGCCAATTGAAAAAACTTTTAGTGATGAAG
>CACIRR010000016.1 GCA_902589095.1 uncultured Alphaproteobacteria bacterium
GTGGAGATGCAAAAAATACAAAAGGTATTGTAACAGGAAAATCAGGCAGATTCTCAGAACAAATAATTATTCATTTTCCAAAAAAAATTAGAGAAAAAATTTCTATAAACGATAAAATTCTTATCAAATCACGCGGTGTGGGATTGAAAATTGAAAAATTTCTAAATATTTTCTGCAAAAGTTTATCCCCTGAACTTTTAGATAAAATGAATATTGTAATTAAAAATAAAAAATTGCAAATACCAGTAACCCACACAATACCTGAGCATTTAGTTGGAGCTGGATCAGGCCTAACAAGTGAGTCAGGTTCCCTTCATATTCAAACAACTGATGATACCGAAATGAAAAAATATAAATTAAATACATTGAAGCTTGGGGATTTAGTTTTTATCAATAATTATGATAGTAGCTATCAGCATGGATTTTTGAGAAATGCCTGGGCAGTAGGAATTGTAGGTCAGACTAATGGACCAAGAGCTGGATATGGTCCTGGAATAACAATACTCATGTCCTCCAAAAAAAATGACGGCGTAGCAAGAATTAGCTCAAAAGCTAATATTGTTAATTACCTAAAATTTATCAAATAATTATATGACCGAAATAAAAATGACTTCAATCAATTATGAAGATTTAAAAGAATTTGTTTTTAGTTCATTTGTTGCAATGGGATTAAATAAACTAGATGCTGAAATTTTTTCAGATGCTTTAATGTTTTCTGAATTAAGATTTCTTTCAGGTCAAGGTCAAGGAGTCCAAAGAATAACAACTTATTTTAAAAGAATACAAAATAAAGAAGTAAATTTAAATTCTGATTATGCAATTATTAAAGAAAGCTCATCCTTAGCTCTAGTGGATGCAAAAAATGGAATAGGTACTATTCAGGCCTCAAAATGTATGGATATTGCAATTCAAAAAGCACAAAATGAAGGAATAGGTAAAGTCATCATAAAAAATTCAACGCATTTTGGTTCCAGTTCAGTACATGCTGTTAAAGCTGCTAATCAAAATTGTATTGGCGTAGTATACACAAATGCTGGCCCTGAAATGGCGCCCTGGGGCTCCAAGAGTGGAGGTGTTGGAACAAATCCTTGGGGTATTGCATGCCCAACTGGAAAAGGATTCCCTTTAATTTTAGATATTGCTCTCACCACAGCTGGTAAAGGAATGATGAGGTGGCATGAAAGAGAAAATAAACCAATGCCTAAAGATTGGGCTCTTACAAAAGAAGGGTATGAAACTACAAACCCATCAGATGCAATGGATGGATTTCTTCTCGGTATAGGTCAATACAAAGGTTATGGCTTATCTTTTATGACGGATGTATTAACTGGAGTAATAAGTGGCGGTGGTTATGGGTTAATGCCATACTCTGATCCAAAAAGGTTAGATGTTTCACACTCAATTACAGCAATAAATATTGAGTGGTTTATGAAAATAGAAGAATTTTGTAAGCGCATAGATGACTTTGTCAATACGATCAAAAACCTTCCATTAAGACCTGGTTTCGATGAAATTTTTGTTCCTGGAGAAATTGAAAATAAAAGAGTTAAGGAAAAAATGAAATCCGGCATACCTCTAGATGATGAAGTAATTGATTCATTTGATCAACTTGCCAAAGATTTAGAAATAGAAAAATTAAAAAGACCCTAATGGAAAAAAAATTGACTACAAAACCTCTGTCCAAAAAATTTTATGACCAAACAAGGCAAAACTTATTAAACCTAATAGATAAAAAAAATTTAGATGGATTTCTAATTACAAACCCAGCAAATATCTATTATTTTACTGGCTTCTTCTACGTAACTAATGAGAGACCATCTGGTTTTTATCTATCTAAAAAAAATAAAAGCAAATTATTCATTCCTCTACTTGAAAAAGAAAATGCTGAAAATGTTAACATAGATAATGTTTGTATTTACGAAGAGTTTCCAGGAAAAATAAACCCGTATTCATTTATGGCTGAAAACATAGACGAGAGAAATATTGGAACTGATATAAAAAATATCGATATTTTAAATTTAGTAGCAACTCAATTTGATACCTTAATGCACAACACAGGTGTAGAGAAATTTAGATTCCTAAAACTAGATGAGGAAATTAATCTTATAACTCTTGCTGCAAAATATGCAGATCTCACACTGGAATATTTAAGAGATAATGGCCAAGACTTAATAAATAATAAACTAAATGAGAGAGAGCTTGTAAAAATTTGTACTGAATATTCTAAAAATCAAATGTTAAAAGATTTACCAAATGATTTTGATGAGACACCGTGCAATGTTGTAGCTACCATTCATTCTGGACCCAGAGGGGCATTACCTCACGGTAAATCGTTAAGTAGAATTCCTAAAAGTAATGAAACACTGATTTGTGGTGTTGGAGCTTGTGTTGGCGGAATGTATGCAGAGTCAGGTGTAACTTTTATTCTTGGAGACCCAAATAAAGATCAAGAAAATATTATGATAGCAATGCAAAAAGCAAATGATGAAGTTGTACGAAACTTAAAAGAGGGTCAAATTTGTGAAGAAATCAATAAACTTGCTTTTGAAATATATCATGAATATGGTTTGGGTGAATTCATAAGACATAGAATTGGTCATGGGATGGGATTTGAGGGTCATGAAGCTCCTTGGTTATCTCCTGGAGATAAAACCATATTAAAAAATAAAATGGTCTTTTCAAACGAGCCTGGAATATATAGACCTAATATAGATGGATATAGAACAATAAGCTCTATGATAGTTGATAGTAATGAAGGAATACAAATTTCAAATTTTTTAAATAAAAATTTTGAGAACAGAATAATAAATATAAGGTAAGGAGAAAAAATGCCAGAAGCAGCACCATGGAAATTTAGAAAAATTCTTCGTCCTCTATTTGAGACAAATAAAGAAAATATTTTATTTAAATTAAGAGTTATCGAACCTAAAACTCGTAAAGTAATCGAGAATGGATTTGTTGAAATTGAAGATGGAAAAATCTCTAAGGTTGGTGAATTGTCGGATTTGATTGATACTCAAAATAACAAAAAAATAGTAGAACTTAAGGATCATTCCATTCTTCCTGGATTAATGAATTCTCATGCACATCTTGCTTGGGATGGCACCCATGACTTAGCACAGCAATCAATGGATGATTCAGTAGAAATTTCTGCCTACAAATCATGTGCAAACATGCTCAAATCCTTAAGAGCAGGAATTACTTTAGTTAGAGATTTGGGAATGAATAAATCAAATATTTTTGCAAAACAAGCTGTGGAGCAAGGTATTTACCCTGGACCAAGATTAAAGATTTGTGGTGAAGCTATTGTGCAAACTGCTGGACACACATATTGGTGCTGTCGAGAAGCTTCTGGACCTGATGAAATGAGAAGAGCAGTTAGGGAGCAAGTCGGAGCTGGAGCTGATTTAATAAAAATTATGGCATGTCATGATACCCTAGAATTTACTGATGAAGAACTGTCTGCGGTAATCGATGAAACCCATCGAAACGGACTTTATATCACTGCACATGCAACTTTTAATGATGCTATTGATAGGGTAGTTGATTTTGGAATTGATTGTATTGAACATGGAGGCCCGATGACAGACTCCACAATAGATAAGGTTGCAAAAAAAAATATACCAATTTGCACAACTTTTTCACCCGTTGTAATGCAAAGCAATGCTGAAATAGCAAGACAATACAATATTCCTGAGTGGAAAATCAAAGAAAGACAAAAAATTGTTAAAGATAAATCACGGTTTGACTCTTTAGTTAAAGCTAAAAAAGCTGGTATAGAAATAATTTTTGGAACAGATGCGGGATCACCAGTAGTGCCTCATGATGCAATTGTTCCTGAGATGAAGTTTATGATTGATCTTGGGGTTGTTGAAGATAACTTAGACGCAATCCAATCAGCAACTTATCGCGCTGCAAAAGTAAATAAAATGGATGATAAAATTGGATCATTGGAGATAGGTAAGGAAGCTGATTTAATTATTGTTGATGGCAAGCCTGATAAAAATATTGATGATTTATCAAAAATTAAACAAGTATACATTAACGGGAACAGACTAATATAATGAGTGTAGTATATGATAGGTCAAAAATTATATCGCTAGATGATGAGTCATTTAGATCTGAGTTATTAGGTATTGCCTCTAAGATGGATGACGTGATTCCATTAGGTAGAGGTGATCCTGATTTTCATACCCCAAAACATATAGTTGAAGCCGCAAAAAAAGCTCTAGATGAAAATAAGCATCATTACACACCACCAAGTGGTTTGCCAGAGTTAAGAAATGCAATTTCAAAAAATTTTAAGGAAAAATATAATTTAGATTATAATATTGATGAGATAGTTGTTACTGCTGGTGTTCAAGAGAGTATTGCTTTGGCAATGTTAAGTCTTTTAGAAAGAGATGATGAAGTTTTAATTACTTCACCAAGATTTACAACATATGATCTTACTGTAAGAATGTGCAACGCAATACCAGTACCAATTCCTACTTATGAAAAAAATAATTTTGCTTTAATGCCAGATATAATTGAGCAAAAAATTACAAATAAAACTAAATTAATAGTGCTTGTGTCTCCAAATAACCCGACAGGAGCTGTCACTCCACCAGAAAACATAAAAAAAATTGCAGACATAGCCATAAAACACAACCTTATTGTAATTGCTGACGAAATTTATGCTGATCTTATTTATGAAAACCATGAACATTTATCAATTGGCACTTTGGAAAATATGAAAGAAAGAACTTTAACTTTAAATGGCTTTTCTAAAACTTATGCGATGACAGGATGGAGAATAGGATACATTGCTGGTCCTGAAGATATTGTTGTTAAAATGTCTGAAATAAGACATTCATTATCAATTAATTCTTGTACTTTCTCTCAATATGGTGCTCTAGCCGCACTAGAAGGGCCTCAAGAAGAAATAATTAAAATGAAAGAAGAGTATAATTTAAGACGAAAATTTTGCATGAGAGTTCTTGATGAAATAGGTTTTACATACGGTGATCCAGGTGGAGCTTTTTATATTTATACAAACGTATCTAAAAGTGGTTTGAGTGCATCAAATTTTTGTAAAAAGCTTTTAGAAAACACTGGCGTCCTCCTATTTCCAGGGACATTATTTGGTGACGAAGAAGATAAATATATTCGTCTTTCCTATTTACAACCTATAGAAAAAATTCAAGAGTCAATGAAAAGAATTAAAGGATTTATCAATGAACACAAATAAAGAAAATAAATTTGTTGGAGTTCAAATAAGCCCAATATCATTCATAGATGAAGGGGTTGATACAGTATTAGATACTCTTCAAAATAGAGTTGGGGTTAATGTTCTTCTTATTGGAACAGTTTCTTGGTTAGGTCTTAAATCTGGAAGGTCAGTCTCATGGAAAATAGATGGATGGCCTGATCATGGCATACCCGAACCTTTTTCTATGAAAGGTGGGGCATATTTTGATCCTGATCCTAAATTTTATAATAAAACATTTATTAAAAAGTTCAAAGCTCAAGATAAAGAGATGGTCAATGAAGATATTTTAAAGATGGTCATACCTAAAGCTAAAGAGAGAGGCATGAAAGTTTTTATTGAACTCATGGAGCCCTTTTTTAATTACGCAGGCCATGGATCAGCAACTGGTGTAGATATTCCAAATCTTGTTCAATGCATGGAAATAGATGTATTTGGAAGAATAAGTTCATCACCTTCAACAAGTAACCTAGATTACAGAAATTGGATCCTCTCTATGATCGAAGATCAAGTAGCAAATTATGATATCGATGGTGTTATGTGGTGTAACGAAAGATATTCACCTTTGGATCAATTATTTCAGGGCAGTGCTCCTGGTGATTTCTCACGCCATTTTCTTATTGAGGCAAATCAACGTAATTTAAATGTTAATAAAATAAGAGACTCTCTAAAAGTTATGTTCGAATTTTTTGATAATATAAAAAATGGTAAAAAATTTGTAGATGGAAATTTTATTGAATTTTTTAGATTATTATTTGACAAGCCTGAAATTTTGGAATGGGAAAAATTCTGGTTAGAAAGAAATAAAGATCTAGATAAAGAAATTTATGGTCTAGTTAAATGGGTTAATCCCAAATTATCTTTTGGTTTAAATGTCTGGAACAGAAATCATTTTAACTTGATTAGAAAAATTCAATGGCCTTGGAAAGAGCAAGTGAAATATTCAGATTGGGTTAAGCCAATAACCTATCAACATCAATCGGGTGAAATATTTGAGAGAGAAATTAATATTTTTGGAAAAACAATTTTAAACAATCTAACAAAATCAGAGGTAACTAGCGTGTTTGCTAAAATACTAGGAGTAAATGAATCAAGTTTGGATAATCTTACACAAAGAGGACTCGATCCCGATACTTACATATACACTCAATGTAAAGATGCCGTTAGAGGTGTTGAAAATGAAGCTGATGTTTATATGGGCATAGGTATTGATGCCCCTCGATCAACTAAAGAACAGGCAAAATGTACTCCAGATATTGCATATCGATCAGTGCTAGCAACCTACAAAGCTGGAGGAAAAGGAATTGTATTATCTCCAAACTATTCTTCAATGAAATTATCTAATCTTGATGGAGTTGCTAAAGCTTTAAAAGAGCTAAATATCTTTTAAAATGGATAAGAAATTAGAGTTAATAATAAAAAACGGCACTGTTTTTTATCAAAATAAATTTCAAAAAGTTAACATTCTAATTAATAAAGGGAAAATAATTGAAATAAATAAAAAACTAAAATCCAATAAAGCAAAAAAAATTATTGATGCAAAGAACAAAACTATAATACCAGGAATAATAGATATACATTTTCATGTGAGAGCACCATCCTTTCCTGAAAGAGGCACAGTAGAAAGTGAAACAAAAGCAGCCGCAAAGGGTGGAATTACAACTTTATTTGAAATGCCAATAAGTAATCCATGCATGTCCAATGCTGCAGAGTTTGCTTCTAGAAAAAAACATTTTCTCGAAAACACCTACATCAACTTTGCTTTTATTCCGGCTCTTGGTAAACTAACAGATTTAAATTTACAAAATTTAGTTAATTCTGGAGCGATTGCATTTAAAGTATTTACGATAGCACCGCCCCCAAATAGAAAATATGAATTTGATGGTCTTTGTTTTACGACAGAAGAAAAAATTTTAAAGGCATTAAAACACGCAAAAAAATCAAATCTTATAACTATTTTTCATGCTGAAGATCAATTGATGCTAGACTCTCACAAGCAATATGAAAATAAATATAAAAAAAATGATCCGAGAGTTCACAATGCCACTCGACCCATTATTGCTGAGGCTTCAGCTATTTCCAAAATACTGCATTTAAATTCTATAGTAAAAACAAAGATACATATTGCTCATGTGACTTCAGAGTTATCATTGGATATTATTTCTTATTTTCAAAAAAAAGGGCAGGACATAAGTGCTGAAACATGTCCACATTATTTGTTCAAAACTGACAAAGATGTAATCAAAGTAGGCCCATTTGGAAAAATTAATCCCCCAATCAGAAATAAAAATGATCAAAATAAATTATGGAAAGGTATCAAAAATAAAACATTAACAATTGTAGCTTCTGACCATGCTTCTTTTTCCTATAAAGAAAAATTGAAAGGTAAAAAAAATTTTTTAATTGCTCCACCTGGTGCTCCTGGGGCTGAATTAATGCTTCCTTTAATGCTCAATGCCGCTTCAAAAAATAAACTTTCATTAAAACAAATAATAGAACTAATGTGTATTAATCCAGCAAAAAGATTTAATATTTATCCTAAAAAAGGAATTATTAAAAAAGACTCAGATGCAGATTTAGTGATTCTTGACTTGCAAAAAAACTGGACTGTTAAAGCAGAAAAATTAGTATCTAAGGGAAAAAGATGTGCTGACTTATATTATGGTGATAAGATAAAGGGTACTATAACAACAACTATTGTGAATGGAAATATAGTCTATGAAAAAAATAAATTCATTAAACCTAAGAATCAAGAATTATTTGTATTTCCAGAAAACGAGGTAAAATGAAAAATGATACTTTGCTAAGCGTTAAAAATTTAAAAACACATTTTTCAGTTGGTAATTCAGTTGTTAAAGCTGTTGATGGGATATCATTTGATCTTGAACCTGGTAAAACCTTTGCAATTGTTGGAGAGTCTGGTTCAGGAAAATCGATTACAGCCTTATCTATAATGGGCCTACTGCCAAACAACCTAGAAAGTGTTGATAGGGGTAAAATTTTATTTAATAATCAAGATTTATTGACTCTTGATGAAAAAGAAATGAGAAAAATAAGAGGAAACAGTGTTTCCATGATCTTTCAAGAACCGATGACAAGCTTAAATCCTGTTTATGATCTTTCATTTCAAATTTCTGAAGCTATTATGCTTCATCAAAACAAAAATAAGCAAGAGGCAAGAAAAATTGCTATTGATATGCTAGATTTAGTAGGAATACCTGAACCTCAAAAAAGAATAGACGCATTTCCGCATGAACTATCAGGAGGTATGAGACAAAGAGCTATGATTGCTATGGCGTTATCATGTAATCCAAAAATTTTAATTGCTGATGAACCAACTACAGCTTTAGATGTAACAATTCAGGCACAGATAATAGAATTGATGAGAGATCTTCAAAAAAAACTTGGGATGGCAATTATATTCATAACGCATGATTTAGGTGTAGTTGCTGAGATTTCTGATACAGTTATGGTGATGTATCTTGGTAATACAATGGAAATAGCAAATACAAATAAAATTTTTTCCAATCCAAAACATCCATATACAAAATCGTTAATAGAAATTGCTCCTCAAATCAGTGAACATAAAAGAGAAATTAAAGTATTAAAAGGAGAAATTCCTAGTCCCATGAACCCTCCCTCAGGTTGTGTGTTTAGAACAAGATGCCCTCATGCTTCTCCTGATGGTAAGGAAGCTAAGATAGAAATGGGCTTAATAGAAGTTGAACCCGGACACTGGGTTGATCGATGTGGGGTTGGTTGTGGCAACTAAAATGATTGAAATAAGAAATTTAAAAAAATACTTTCCTCTTAAGGGTGGTTTCTTTAATTCTAAACAAGCTGATGTTAAAGCAGTAGAAAAAGTTAATTTTGATATTCCTGAAGGAGAAATTCTTGGTTTAGTTGGAGAATCAGGATCGGGAAAAACTACTTTAGGAAGATCAATTATAAGATTGATAGAGCCATCTGAGGGTGAAATTTTATATAATAATGAAAATATCCTCAATTTTAAGGAAAAAGATATGCGTTCACTTAGAAAAGATTTTCAAATAATTTTTCAAGATCCATATGCTAGTCTTGATCCGCGTAAAAAAATATTTGATATAATTGCTCAAGGTCTAAAAATTCATACTGGATTAAATAAACAAGAAATATCTAATAAAGTAAAAAGTATAATTAAAGAAGTAGGTTTACAAGAAGAGCATTTAAATAGGTATCCGCATGAATTTTCGGGTGGTCAAAGACAAAGAATAGGGATTGCAAGAGCTTTAGTGTTAGAGCCAAAATTCATAATTGCTGACGAACCAGTTTCAGCGCTAGATGTAACTATTCAAGCTCAAATTCTAAAATTAATTCTCGATTTGAAAGAAAAATATTCTCTTACAATTTTATTTATATCTCATGATCTTTCAGTGATTAATCAAATTGCTGATAGAGTAATGGTAATGTATTTGGGACATATTGTTGAAGTTGCAAGTACTAAACAACTTTTTTCCAATCCAAAACATCCATATACAAAATCACTTATAGCGACAGCTCCCCAAATATTTCGAAAAAATGAAAATAAAATTGTATTAAAGGGAGATATCCCCAGCCCTATTAACCCTCCCTCAGGTTGTGTGTTTAGAACAAGATGCCCTCATGCTTCTCCTGATGGTAAGGAAGCTAAGATAGAAATGGGCTTAATAGAAGTTGAACCCGGACACTGGGTTGATCGATGTGGAGCAAATTGTAGTTAAATTAAAGCTAAAATTTTTTTGGAAATTTTAACTATTTCTTTTTCAGTCATATACTGATGACAAGGTAAATTAATTATCTCTGAACTAATTTTTTCCGTAACTCTCAACCTAATTTTATTATTAAATTTTCTATAATATGCATCTTTATAATTTATTGGTAAATAACCTAGAGCAATTCTAATTTTTTTATCGTAAAGTTGCGAATAAATTTTATTTCTATTTTTTAATCTTATCGAAAAATTTCGCCATGAAGATTTGCAATTTGGTAATACAAATTGAAACTTAATTTTTTTTGAGTCTAAAATATTTTGATATAGTTTGGCATTTTGATTTCTTTTTGCAATATATTCTTCTAAATATTTCAATCTTAAGTCTAAAACTGCTGCATTGATGGTTGACATTTTCGCATTATAGCCAACTAATTCAGACTTAACAGGCCACTTTGAAGGTCTTGAGCTTCTTCCATAATCTCTAAGTTTTTTTAATGTTTCGAATAATACTTTGTTATTTGTTGTTACTATTCCACCAGGTCCGATACCATCCAAAATCTTACCTGGATTAGTGCTGAAAACAGTTATATCCGCAAAGCTTCCAATCTTCTTATTTTCAAACTCGGCTCCTGTGGCTAAACAAGCATCCTCAACTATTTTTAAATTATATTTTTGGGATGATAATCTGATTTTTTCTATATTTGCGGGATTTCCAAAAAGATGAACGGGCAAAATTACTTTTGTTTTTTTTGATATATTTTTTTCAAGCAAATTTTCATTAAGATTAAATGTTTTCTCATTTACATCAATCCATTTTATATCAGCTCCCACTAAAGTAATTGCATGACTTGTAGGGATATCTGAATTTGCAACAGTAATTACTTGATCGTTGACCTTAATATCAAGAGCTCGAAGAGCTAGCAAAAGACCCATCGATCCAGAAGACACGGTTAAACAATATTTTGCACCACAATATTTCTTAAAATTATCTTCAAATTTGTAAACTTCATCACCCATTTCCAAAACACCTTTACTCAGTATTTTTTCAATAGTTTTGTTTATTTCTTTTTTGTTGGAATTATAATGTTTAATTAAATCATACATATAATCACAATTTATTTGTGATAACTCCGTTGAGAACCTCAAAAACTTGCATAAAGTGTTTTATGTCCATGTATTCTCTAGGATTATGACTTCCATTTTTATTACGTACAAACAGCATCAAAGAAGGTATACCATAATTTGCAAACACACTTGAATCATGACCAGCTCCACTCGGCATGATCAATGATTTTATTTTTTTTGACTTAGAATAATCTTCAAAGATCTTAATAAGTTTGTTATTCATTAATGCAGGTTTAGAGTTAGTTTCTTTACCTAAAAAAAATTTTGTTTTAGTTTTTGATTCAATTTTTTGTATTTGTTTGATCATATATTTTTTTGTTAGGTTTAGAGTCTTAATTGAACTACTTCTTACATCAATACAAAAACTTACATGTCCAGAACTCTTAGCAAACGAATGTTCTTCTGGATCAGTAAAAAACTGACCAAAAGTGATAGTTAAGTCATTCCCTCTTTTTAATTGTTTATCCCAATATATATTCATCTCATTAATTAAGGATGAAACTGCTACTACAGAGTCTCTTCTATAATCCATTGGGGTTGCTCCTGAATGAAGATATTCTCCCTTACAAACAGCGTCTCTAAATCTAAAACTTCCACGTATGCTTGTTACTATACCTAGTGGTATTCTCTTTTTTTCTAATACAGGTCCTTGCTCAATATGAGGTTCAATAAAATATTTAAAATTTTTCAAATCAAATTTAACTTTATTTACACTTACTTTTTTAGCATCAAAACCTGACTTATTTATATGATAATATAGAGATTTATTGGTGTCTGATCTTTTTAATGAATGAAGAAGTTTTTTATTGAACTCACCCACTGCTATCTTGCTCCCAATATAACTATATGGAAACCAGCAACTCTCTTCTCCTCTGATTCCCATAACTGCAATAGTATATTTTGGTATAATTTTATTTTCAAATAACGTTTTTATTAAAATAATTCCCATAATTACACCGGCTAATCCATCAAAATTTCCTCCGTGCTTTTGACTATCTAAATGAGAACCTATCACTATTTTTTTTTTGGATTTACCTTTGTAAGAAGCTAAAAAATTTCCTCCATAATCTATTTCAATCGAGGAATTAAACTTTTTTAATTCTTTTAATAAGAAGTGATGAGTAGAATTTTCTCCTTTTCCATATGTTTCTCGAGTGACTCCAGGATTTGCGTTAGATAAAGACTGAATTTTTTCAAATAAATATTTTGTATATTGTCTATTATTCATAAAAATTTTTATACCAATGACTGGCTATTTCTTCCCTTTTGCATACCCATATTTTATTTAAAGATCTGATGTGCTTAATTATTTTTTCTATAGCAACAATCCTTCCAGGTCTTCCAATAAGCCTCGGGTGAAGGCCAATGTTTAATAATTTAGGTTTATGCAAACCTTCTTTGTATAAATAATTGATTGAATCGCAAATATACTCATAAAATTGTGTCGATCCACTAAATCCAGAAGCCATTTTAAAATGAACATCATTTGAGTCAAGCGCGTATGGAATTACCAAATGTTTTTTTTTATTTTTTTTAAACCAATAGGGAAGATCATCGTTATAAGAGTCACTATCATAGAGAAAGTTTCCATTTTCAATAAGTAAATTTCTAGTATTGTCACTTGGTGCATACCTGCAATACCATCCTTTAGATTGCTTATTAGTGAGTTTAAGGATTAAGTCATACGCTTTTTTAATTTGAGCTCTCTCTTTGTTTTTATTCATTCTGTAATGTTCTTCCCAACGATAGCCATGGCAGCAAATATCGTTTGTAGATTTTTTTATAAAAGAAGAAATTTCTTTATTTTGTAAAAGAGTTAAAGCACAAACAAAAAAAGTGTGAGGCATTTTATATTTTTCTAAAAGTGTAGTCAGTCTCCAAAAGCCTACTCTAGATCCATATTCATAAATAGACTCTATTGCTAAATCTCTTTGATTTATTTTATGTCTTCCACCGGGAACTTCAGATAAACCTGATTCAGACTTGGGATCCCCCATTAAAGGTGAATATTCTGATCCCTCCTCTACATTAATAATAAAATTTATAGCAAGTCTCGATTTTT
Source organism: uncultured Alphaproteobacteria bacterium (assembly GCA_902589095.1). GTDB lineage: Bacteria > Pseudomonadota > Alphaproteobacteria > HIMB59 > CACPNW01. The sequence goes on from CACIRR010000016.1 coordinate 13,165, forward strand.
TTGGCCATTTTGGATCAAAAGATTCTCGTCCATAACCAATAAAATCTCTAGCATCTTTCTTCATTGTTTAATTATTACCACTCACCTTCAATAATTGCATAAAAACAACACCACTCACCGACAGTGACATTAGGAAGTGCTCTCAAGCCAAAAATCATTCCATCTGCAGGAGCAGTAAGTTGACACAATTCATTGCCTTGATAATCTATTATTGCTGCAATAAAATCGTTTTTTTTCATCATTGATAAGAATTTAATATTTTTATTTGGAAGAAAAACCCCACTTTTTGGTGCTAGCAAGGCTTGTTGATAACCCTTATATCTTATGGATGGATAATGAGCTTCTCCCTCAATCATTTTATAATGAACCAAAATATTGATGCAAGCTTTTAAAATTTTTTCACCAACCTCTAAAAATTTTCCAGGCGCAGTTGATGATCTTCCTCCTAATTCGACTGTTAGTGCGGGTCTTCCCATTTCCGACATAACAGCCATTGGACTTTTGGAAGTAACATTTGAATATAAACAAACTTTCCAGTCCTCACCCATAGCACGTGCTAATTCTTGAGTTTTTTCATCGGTTGCAGCAAACATAGCCTCAGCTAAATATGAGTGACTCCCTCCCGAATGGATGGATATTTCCATATCAGCATATTTAACCATCCATTCTTTATGTACATGTGCTATTCTTTCACTGAGATAGCCTTCCTCTCTACCTGGATAAATTCTATTCATATCATAGGAAAATGTATCTAATGGGTTCCCTCGTTCAGCTGCCTCCATTGCAGGAACATTGATAACAGGTATCAAAACAATACACCCTGTCAATTTTTTTGGATCAATAACTTTCTTTAGTAAAGAACAAGTTAAAATTCCTTCAGGTTCATCTCCATGTATCCCTCCATTAATCCAAAAACATGGCCCATCACTTATCCCATTAATTATTGTTACGGGTATAGATATCTCTCCACCACCTGCTAGTTTTTCAACCGAAATGCTGCCTTCAGAAATTGAACCTGGATCTGCTTTTGCCGATCCAATCTCTATAGTACTATTCATTATTAAACTCCTGTAACTTTATATTTTTTTAATTCTTCTTCAGTATAGACTTGCATAAACTCTATTTCCGTACCTGCTACCTCATCATCCAAGAAAGCAACAAAACCCTCTGGATGTGGATGACTTCCATACACATTACAAGCATCGCACTTTCGTAGCCTAGCATTATGCTTTTCGGCATGCTCTAAAACTTTTTTTATATCATCTACTTCGTAACAAATATGATGTAATCCCTCACCATATTTTTCTATCCATTCTGAAAAACGACCATTGTCCTTCAATGACTCGCAAAGTTGGAACTCAATGTCATTAATAAAAAAAATTGCAACTTTTGTATCAGCTTTTTCCCAAATAACTTTTTCAGTTTTTTGAGATACTGATAAAAATGACTGAAAATTAAGTAAGGCTTTATCAACACTTTTTACGGCAAAAGCCATATGTTTTATACGCATTGATTTGTCCTGATTTAAACGTGCTCTTTGTCTATAATCCATAGATTGTAATATTTAACAGACATTAAAGAATGCCAAAAGATAAATTATATCAATTAAGTGATGACAATAAATCAACTCTTTAGTATAAAAAAAAATGCTTTCCATAGAATATCGTTATTTTTTTCAGTCAGCACTTGATAGTTCTATAAGAAAAGCATCACAAAATTTAAATATAAATTCTTCTGCAATAGTGAGACAAATTCAAAAACTAGAAGATCGATTACAGACAAAACTTTTCATTAGAAATGCAAGAGGGTTGGAACTTACTGATGAAGGAAGAATGCTTTTTGAGCATTTAAAAACCCAAAATGAAATTAATAATAGCTTTTTGTCAGATCTTAGAAATAATAAAACAAACACAACTGGAGAAATAAATATATCTACGGGAGAAACTTTCGCTGTTCAGTTTTTAACACCTATAATTTCTAAATTTAGAAAAAAATATCCTGATATTAAAATCATTGTGTCATCAAGACAGCCGGAAACAATAATTGATAATCTAATTACAAATAAAACTGATTTTGGAATATCATTTACCAAAAATTTACCCAGTACACTTAAAAGTGTCTCTGTATATGATTTTCCTATGGGAGTGTTATGCTCACCGCAACATTTGTTAGCTAATAAAAGTACAATTAATTTAGAAGATTGTCTAAAATTTCCTCTGATATTTCACCCTGGAACAGTAACTTTTTGGAATTCAATTCAAAGAGAAATTGGTGAAAAGCTCTATTCTATAAATGCAAATTTGATTTCAAATTCTTTTGCTTTTATAAAAAATTATCTAGCAGATGATACTAATTATATAACTTTTTTTACAAGTGTTGGATCTGTAAAAGAAATAGAAAGTAAAAAATTAGTTTTTAAAAGAATAAATCATAAATTATTTATCAATAATAAAGTGGGAATTATTATTTCAAAAAAGAAAAGGCTTAAACGATACACGGAGGAGTTTATTGAATTAGTTGATATCGAATTTAAAAAATCTTTATTAGCGTAATTTATAGGACTATATTATAGACTCTATTTTAGGCATTAACCTAATCAATTCTTTAGTATAGGGATGATTAGGACTTTCAAATAATTTTTCAGACTCATTAGTCTCACATACATTTCCATTTTTTAGAACAATGATTCTATTACACATTTGTCTAATAACTGGAAGATCATGACTAATAAAAAGCATAGTTAAATGTAACTCATCTTGAATATCTTTTAATAAATTCAAAATTTGTGCCTGAATGCTTACATCAAGTGCAGAGGTTGGCTCATCACAAATTAAAAGTCTTGGTCTTGTAGCAAGAGCTCTTGCTATAGAAATTCTTTGTCTCTGCCCTCCAGAAAATTCATGTGGATAGCGATCAAGAGATTGTCTTGTCATACCAACAATATCAATTAAATCTTCTATGTTATTTTGCAAATCTGATTTTGTTATGTTTTTTTGAAAAAATTTTAGTGGTTCTGCAATAATATCTTTTACTTTAAATCTTGGGTTTAATGATGAATACGGATCTTGAAATATCATTTGTATTTGCCCTCTACTTTTATGGATTTGATATTTCTTTCTTTTGTCGTAGAGAGAGAGATTATTGTACTCTATTTTCCCAACTGTTGGTCTTACAAGTCCAGTTATAATCTTTGCTATCGTCGATTTCCCAGAACCTGACTCCCCAACCAAACCTAAAGTTTCACCTTCAAATAATTCAAATGAAACGTCATTAACTGCTTTTACTACTCTTTCATCATTTATTTTTTTAGAGGAAGATAAAGAACTATCATCAAAAACTTTTGTAATATTAGATACTTTTAATAGTTTTTGATTACTATTTTCTCTGAGCCCCCAAGTTTTAATTATTTTTTTTGTTAAATTTGATGAGGTTGAAGTAATTTCTTTTCCTTCAGGACTAATTAATTTGAACCTATCAATTTTTTTATTGGTTGGTGGCACTGAAATAACAAGACTTCGAGCTTCAGTTGATTGCGGATTAGTAAGTAAGTCCCTTGTATTTCCTTGTTCCACAATAAGACCATGACGCATTACAATTACTTTGTTCGTTGTTTCTGCAATAACACCCATATCATGGGTTATTATAATTACTCCTAAATTTCTTTTTTTTGTCAATTCTTTTAGTAATTCTAAAATCTGAAATTGAATACTGACATCTAAAGCTGTTGTAGGCTCATCAGCTATTATAAGATCAGGCTCACAACTGATTGCAAGTGCAATTACAACACGTTGGCGCATTCCTCCACTAAATTGGTGAGGATAATCTTCAATTCTCTTTTCTGCATTGTCAATTCCAACTTCCTTAAGTAAGTTTATCGATTTTTTAAGAGCATCATCATACGATAAATGTAAATGCGTTTGGATTGTCTCAATGAGTTGATCCTTAATTTTAAAGAGAGGATTTAATGATGTTTGTGGATCTTGAAAAACAAAACCAATTTTTTTCCCTCTGATCTTTTGAATAATCTCTTCTTTATTTTGTAATTCATTTCCATCAATTTTTATCAAACCACTTGTAATCTCACCAGGAGGATCAATTAAATTAATTATAGCATTTGCAATTGTAGATTTTCCTGAACCTGACTCCCCTACAATACCAAGTATTTCGCCTCTTTCTAAAACAAAATTAACATCACTACTTGCAACAATAGTCTCTTTTCTTGTCTGATAGCTAATATTTAAATCTTTAATTTCTAATAAACTCATCTTTTTTTCAATTTTGGATTTAATGCATCTCTCATCCAATCACCTAAAAGATTGATTGATAGTGCTAATATTACAAGAAATATTGCCGGGAAAAAAGTAATCCACCATTCTCCAGAAAATAAAAAATTATTTCCAAACCTTATTAGTGTGCCAAGTGATGGTGTTGTGGGTGGAACGCCTACACCTAAAAAACTCAGCGTTGACTCTGTAATAATAGCAAGAGCAAGACCAATCGTAGCGATAACTAAAATTGGTCTAAGAATATTTGGTAAAATATGTTTAAACATAATGAGTACATTTGATAATCCAATTATTCTTGAAGCAGATACATATTCTTTATTTTTTTCAACAAGGGTAGATGCTCTTGTCACCCTAGCAAACTGTGGCCATTCTGATATGCCAATTGCAAAAATTAATACATAAATTGCCATTTCATCATGCATCGAACGCGAGATTATTGCTCTTGCAATTCCATCAACTAACAATGCCATTAAAATTGTTGGGATAGTTAACTGAACATCAGTGATACGCATAACAATAATTTCGTATCTGCCTCCTATATAACCAGCGGTAACGCCCAAAAAAACTCCTAATATCATAGCAAAAATAATTGATGCAAAACCAACAATAAGTGAAATTCTAGAACCATAAATCATTGTTGAAAACATATCCCTTCCCTGTTGATCCGTGCCAAGGAAAAAACTAGCATTTCCACCTTCGGACCATACAGGGGGAGTAAACGCATCCATTAAAGATACACTAGCAGGATCAAATGGATTATAAGGCGCAACTATACCAGCAAAAAAAGAACATAAAAAAATTATAAAAAAAACACTTGAAGAAATAATAGCAATCTTTGAATTAAAAAAACTATATCCAATATCTGTATCATAAATTCTAATAAAAGTTTTTTTAATCATCTAATTAGTCTCTTCTTTAAGTCTTATTCGTGGATCAATAAAATAATAAGTTATATCAACGATAAAGTTTATCATTACAAAAATAAAAGCAACCATAATCATGTAAGCAGACATAATAGGTATATCAACAAAGTAGACAGCATTGATAAATAGAGAACCCATACCAGGCCATTGGAAAACAGTTTCAGTAATTATGGAAAAGGCGATTAATGTTCCAATATTAATTCCTGTAATTGTTATTACTGGAATAAGTCCATTTTTAAGGGCATGTTTATAATTAATAGTATTTTTGTTTATTCCTCTTGCTCTTGCAAATTTAATATAATCGGTTTGAAGAATTTCCATCATTTCAGCTCTTACAAGTCTTATTACATAAGTCATTTGGAATAAACTCAAAGTAATTGATGGAAGAATAAGAGCTTTTAATCCAGAGATAGTTAAAAAACCTGTTGTCCAGAAACCTAGGTCAGTAACTTCACCCCTTCCAAAAGATGGAAGAATACCAAGAATTACAGAAAATAAATATATGAGCATTATTCCTATAATAAAAGTTGGTAATGAAACACCTGCCAAAGAAACAACGAGAATAATATTTGAAAGAAAAGTGTCTCTATGAATACCTGTGTATACCCCCAAGATTGTTCCTATAATAATAGCTAGCATAGCAGAGACAAAAACTAACTCTAGAGTAGCTGGTAATCGCTCACCAATTAAATCAGAAACTTCTCTTTTTAATTGATAAGAGATTCCAAAATTACCTTGAACTATATTGCCAACAAATCTTGAAAATTGAATATAAACAGGATCGTTTAATCCCAATACTTCTCGAACTTCAGCTCTTCTTTCATCAGAAGCATCTTCTCCTGTCATACTATTAACTGGATCTCCAACAAAGTTAAATAAAGAAAAAGAAACAAAGGCTACAACAATCATAACGAGAATAGATTGTAAGAGTCTTTTAAAGAAATAACTGATCATGAGGTGTTAATCTGGCCAGTTTATTTAACTGGCCAGACATGTTGATTAAATTTAGTTTACGTTTGCAAATCTAAATAATGGTTCGTTGTTCATTCTAATTGGAACATCGACATTACTTTTAGATGCTTGGTTAACAACTTGGTGATGTAAAGGAAGATATGTTACATCATCTTGAGTAATATCCCAAGCTTCTGCAATCATCGCATTTCTTTTTTCCAAGTCTGTTTCCACACCCATAGCTGCAACTAATTCGTCAACTCTAGCGTTGGAGAAATTTACCTTATTCCAACTACCAGCGCTGTCAAATAGATATGAATATACATAATGACTGTCAAAAGTTGGAACCCCCCAACCTAACATATACATATCACTTGTCATACCATTTGCATCACCTTCTTTTACTTCAGAAAAGTGCTGACTTTTTGTTTTAGCATCAAGATTTACTTTAACTCCAATTTTAGCAAACATACTAATTGCAGCAACACAAATTGCTTCATCGTTAATGTAACGATCATTTGGACAATCAAGTGTTAGCTCAAATCCATCTGGATAACCAGCTTCTGCTAATAGTTTTTTTGAAAGTTCAGGGTCATATGGTAATCTCTGATCTCTTTCAGGAGTATGACCATTTACACCCGGAGCAGTAATAATTCCTGCTGGAACACTTTGGCCTCTCATTACCTTGTCCTTGATAGCGTCCATATCTAGAGCATGATACATAGCCAAACGAACTCTTTTGTCTGCAAAAGGATTTTTTCCTTTAATGTTAGAAGAATTAAGTTCAGCTGAGCCTTGATCCATACCAAAGAATATAGTTCTGTTTTGTGGAGTCATTTTTACAGTATGACCAGATGAAGATTTAATTCTTTCAATATCTTGAACTGGCACAACATTAGTATAATCGATTTCTCCAGAAAGAAGTGCTGCAACTCTTGTTGCATCATTTTTAATTGGAAGTAATTCAATCTGATCTATGTTGTGCGTACTGTCGTCTCCCCACCAATCAGTATTTTTTTCAAAAACAGTTCTAACGTCCTGTTCTCTAAAAGTAATTTTAAAAGGTCCCGTACCATTTGCATTAGATGCACAGTAAGATGTCTCACCAGCATCCCAGTTGTAAGAAACTTCGCAACCATTTGCTTTTGCCCAAGCTTCAGACATAACAAATATCTGAGTTAATTGGTTTAAAAGAATTGGGTTTGGTCCTTCAGTTACTATTTCAAGTGTATGATCTCCAGTAGCTGTAGCAGATTTAATACTTTTAATTAAATCTACCATATCAGAAGGGGCAGTTTTTGCTCTATTAATACTAAAAGCAATATCACTTGCTGTTAGCGATGAGCCATCATGAAACTTGACACCTTTGCGAATATTAAATACCCAAGTATCGGCACTTGTTGCATCCCATGATTCTGCAAGTTGAGGAAGTATTTCCATGTTGATACCTGGAGTTACTAAGCCCTCATAAACTTGACGAGAAACCATATGAGTTGGTCCTTCATTTTGAGCATGGGGATCTAGAGTTAATGAGTCACCAGGCATAGACCACTTGATTGAAGCAGCATACGAAGATGAAACAAAACCTGACATAACCAATACTAAAAAAATATTAATTAATTTTTTCATTTTATTTCCTCCTAAGAAAATTGAATTTCCTAGCAATACAACTAAGAAATTTTAATTCAATATTAATTAATTTAAATATGACTAAAAGGGCTTAAAAATGACGAGAATGATGATGGCAATGAGAAAAATAGCTGGAATTTCATTGGTAATTCTGAAAAATTTCGATGTGATTTTATTTGAGTCATTAGCAAAGTTTGTAAGCCATTTTCTGCAAAGAAAGTGATACACAGTTAGAAGTAAAACAAAAAATAATTTTAGTATTAACCAAGTATCAAAACCTAAATAGTGTGTCATTGACAGACCTGTTATCCAAGTAAAAATAAATGCAGGAGTCATAATAATAGAAAATAATTTTCTTTCCATGACTTTAAATGTTTCTGATGTTTCTTTGTTTATCTTTGTATTAGCATGATACATAAAAATTCTTGGTAGATACAATAAACCTGCCATCCAAGCTATAACACTAAATATGTGAACAGATTTTAAAATATTATAAATCATTTTATTCCCATTTAGCTAAAGGTGGCATGGACATTAAAATAGCATCAATATTGCCTCCAGTCTCTAAACCAAATTTAGTTCCCCTGTCGTGAAGTAAATTAAATTCTGCATACCGACTTCTTTTAACAAGTTGAATATTTTTTTCATCCTCATTCCATTGTTCATTTTTTAAGTGAGTAAATGTGTCTTTCACAAAATCTCTAAAGTATTTTCCAACTTTTTTTATAAATTCAAAGTCGTATTCCCAATTATTTTGTAAATTATCAAAAAAAATACCTCCTGCCCCTCTTGCCTCTTTTCTATGAGGAAGATAAAAATATTCATCACACCATTTCTTAAATTCGTAATATTTGTTTGGGCTGTACTCATCACATATGATTTTTAAACCATTATGGTAATCATCTATTTTATCAAAATTTAAAGCTGGCGTTATATCCATGCCTCCACCAAACCATTGCTCAGTTGTCATTAAAAAACGCGTATTAAAATGCATAGAAGGTATTTTAGGGGACATAGGATGCAACACTACACTTATACCAGTAGCTTTATAACTAGGGTTTGTTTTAGCTCCAGGAATTTTATTTTGCATTTCATTATTAAATTTTCCAGAGACTGTTGAGATATTTACACCTCCTTTTTCAACTACAGGTCCTCTGATTTTTGACATTGTTCCACCACCATCATGTTTGTGATTCCAACTAGTTTTGATAAATTTATTTCCATCAATTTCTGTAATTATATTTAATAATTGATCTCTGAGATCTTCAAACCACTCTTGTGCTTTATTAAATTGGTTATCTGTCATGAGATATTCCAACCTTGGGTATGTTTTAACACCAGATTAGAAATAAAATTTAAATGTTTTTGATCATCATTTAGACATGGGATATATTTGTATTGTTCGCCACCTGCCTCCATAAAATATTCTCTATTTTCTTCTTCAAGTTCCTCAAGAGTTTCCAAACAATCTGCACTAAAACCAGGAGAGATAATATGTATATTTTTTACACCTTGACCAGGTAGTTCTTTTAGAGTTTCAGACGTATAGGGTTTTAACCATTCTTCTCTTCCAAATCGACTTTGAAAAGTTGTAACAATTTCATCATCATTGAGTTTCATTTTTTCTTTAACCAACCTAGTCGTTTTTAAACAAAAACAATGATATGGATCACCATTTGTGAGGTATCGTTTAGGAATACCATGATAACTAAATACAATTTTTTGAGGTTTGTGATTCTTTTTCCAAAAATTTTCAATGGAACTAACTAGAGCATTCAAATATTCTTCTTCTTCAAAATATTGATTAATAATTCTTAACTCTGGAATCCATCTCCATTTTTGTAAAATGCTTGTAACCTCATCAAATGTACTGCCCGTAGTAGCAGCACAGTACTGTGGATATAAAGGAAGGACTAATAGACGTCTCACTTGTCTACTTTGTAAATCCTTAAGAGCGCTATCAATTGAGGGATTGCCGTAACGCATTCCCAAAGCAAATTCAATATTAGGGTATTTTGATGACAGTATTTTTTTAATTCCACTTAGTTGTTTATTAGATATGTCTAAAAGTGGAGAGCCGTTATCGGTCCAAATTTTTTTATAATTAGCAGCAGATTTTCTTGGTCTTACTTGAAGTATTATGCCTTTAAGAATAATTTGCCATAAAAATTTAGGTATTTCTATTACTCTTGGATCTGAAAGAAATTGATTTAAATATACTCTTAGAGATTTTGCATCAGGTGCATCAGGAGTTCCTAAGTTTGTAATTAAAACGCCAGTTTTATCCTTACTGCCATGCTCATAATTTTTTTCTCCAAAATATTTCATATTTTTTATTTAAATTTCTTTCTTATAGTCTCAATGAACAAATGGACATTTTTTTCCGGCGTATTTTTATTAATGCCATGACCTAGGCCACAAACCCATCCATTTAAATTTTCAAAACCATTACAATTATCTGAAAATTTATCTAACTCTTCTGTTAAATGTTGAGTATCAAGTAAAAGTTTTTTTTCATCAAAGTTGCCTTGAATGAAACCATGCTTAAAGTCTGTAAATAAATTTTTTAAGTTCATGCTACTATCTATACCTACACCTGCAAATGGTAATTCTAGTAAATGTTTAATATCATTGAATTGCTTACCTCTGACATAATAGCCTATTTTGTTTGGGTATAAATTTGCAATATTAGTTAATAGATTGGTATATTCTTTTTGAAAAAAATTATTTTCTAAATCTTGTATCCCACTATCAAACATCATCACAATTTCTGCTCCTGCATCTAATTGTAACTTGATGTTAATTTTTAGAGCCTCATAAAGAATATTTTTGATATATTCAGGGTAAAATTTTTGAAATTGTTTTTGCTCTTTATTTTGACCAATAGCAAATCTCATAACAGTCCAAAAACCACCAACAAAACCTATAAGGCTTTTGTCTTTTGATAGTTTTTCTCTTGTTATTTTTATTGCTCTTTGTTGAAATTGCATGTGTTCTTCAACATTTTCTATGTTGTTGAGTCTTTCGTAATTCTCAAAAGTTAAATGTTCCTTAAATTGAGGTCCTGGATTAAATTTAAGTTCTAAACCAAGTGCTTCTAAAATAAAAAGAATATCGCTAAATAAAATAGATACATCAAAATCAAATTCCTCCACTGGACCACATGCAACTTCTGCAGCAAGCTCAGGTTCTTTACATAGTTCTTCAAATGAATATTTTTCTTTTAGTTTTTGGTAGTGAGAGTGATATCTACCTGCTTGACGCATA
>CACIRR010000017.1 GCA_902589095.1 uncultured Alphaproteobacteria bacterium
ATCTTGGACTATCATCATGTTTATTAACTGCTAATGCAATGAATAATGATAAAAATATAATTAATGCAATTTCAATTTTAAAAAGAAACAATTGCAAAAAATCACTTGATATAGTGCGAGACTGTAGAGATATGCTTGGTGCAAATGGACTGATAGAGGAGTATCATATTATGCGACACCTCGTAAATTTAGAAACAGTAAAAACATATGAAGGTGCTGAGAATATTCATTCCCTAATTCTTGGAAAAAATCAGACTGGAATTGCAAGTTTTTAGTATTAATTAATTACTTTATCATAAATTCTCTACCTAATTTTATAAATTAGGTGTAGGATTTATCTATAAATATTCATATTTTTCGGGAGGACATATGAAAAAAAACTTTAAAAGACGTGACTTTATAAAAAAAGCAGGTGTTGCAGCTGCTGCAGCTACTGCTGTTTCTTCTTTTCCTGCTCCAGCAATTGCTGCAGATAGAATTGAAGTTAACTGTGTTGCTACTTGGGGTCGAGGATATCCAGGACTTGGAACAGGTGGTGAAGCAGTATCACAAAGAATCTCTGATCTAAGTGATGGAAGAATTGTTGTAAACCACTATGCTGGTGGAGAGAGAGTTGGACCGCTTGATGTATTCACAGAAGTATCTTCGGGTAACGCTCAAATGTACAATAGTGCAGATTATTATTGGGTAGGACAACACCCTGGATGGGGTTTTTTTGCAGCAGTTCCATTTGGTTTAATTGCAACTGAAATTAATGGTTGGATTAGACACGGAGGTGGACAAGAACTTTGGGATGAACTTGGTGATGAGTTTGGTTTAAAAAACTTCATGGCTGGAAACTCTGGAGTTCAAATGGGAGGTTGGTTTAACAAAGAAATCAATTCTCCTGACGACTTAAAAGGTCTAAAAATGAGAATTCCAGGTTTAGGTGGCATGATGATGTCTAAACTTGGCGTTTCTGTAGTTGGTGTGCCTGGTGGACAAATTTATGAAAATCTTGTTAATGGAACTATAGATGCAACTGAGTGGGTTGGACCATGGAATGATGAAAGATCTAGATTTTATGAGGCTGCAAAATATTATTATTGGCCAGGTGTTCATGAACCAGGAACAGTAATAACATTAGGAACAAATAAATCTTGGTTTACTAGCTTGTCTAAAACTGACCAAATGATCATTGAACATGCAGCAACAGTTCAAAATGAAATGATGCTTACAGAATACAATGCTATGAATGGCGCAGCACTTCAAAGACTTGTAAATGATCAAGGTGTTGAGTTAAGAGAATTTAACGAAGATGTTATCGATGCCATGGGAGAAGCTTCTCAAGAATTATACGAAGAGCTTGCTGAAGGTAATGAACTCACTGGAAGAATTTTAGCTAGTTTCAAAAAATCTAGAGATGAGATTTCAGGATGGCTAAAACTTGCCGATAACGCTTTTACTGCTCAAAGAAATAGAGTTTTAGGAAGCTAACTTATTTAATTGTGGGGAATTTTTTCCCCACAATATAAAAATGAATCTAACTAATTTCACAAAAATATTTTCTTTAAGTTTAATATTAATTGTTTTCTCTTTTTTAATTAATAATTATCTAACTTTTGCAGGAGAATGGCCTGGACCATTATCAATAACTGAAGAGATAAATTTTTTCTCAGCAACGCAAACAGGTCTCTATTTTCTATCAATTTTAATACCAGTAATATACTTTTATTTTCAAGATTTAAGCATCTCAGATTTAGCTGATAAACTAGAGAGCTTTAACGACTATATAATTAGATTTGCTTTCTGGTCAGTCTTTATAATAGGAATTGTTGACGCAATAATTTCTTTCTTAATAATTGAGGGTTTTTTGGAACAAATTGCAGGAAAAAGTTGGAATATTAAATTTTCTAATAACTCTTTTCGTGCACCATATATTCATTTTCCTTTATTGTTTATTTCATTATTTTTAGCGCTCATATACAAAAATTTAAATTTTTTCTGGCTTGCTTTTCTTGTTGTAATTGCAGAGTTTCAAATAGTTATTCTTCGTTTTGTATTTTCATATGAACAGACATTAATGAGTGATTTAGTAAGATTTTGGTATGGAAGTTTATTTTTATTTGCGAGTTATTATACTTTAATTAGAGAAGGTCATGTACGTATAGATGTTTTATATGCAAATTTAAGTAAGAAAAATAAAGCTAAAGTAAATTTATTTGGAAGTCTAATTTTAGGTATTCCTCTATGCTTAACAATTTTTTTTCGAGGGATGTCTTGCAAACAATGTGTTCTTAATCAACCTATAATGAATTTTGAAACTTCTCAAAGTACTCAAGGAATGAATATAAAATATTTAATGGCAGGATTTTTAATTATATTTGCTCTAACAATGTTAATTCAATTTACTGTTTACATTCTTCGAAGTTATAAAATTATTAAAGAAAGTTAATATGGAACTTTTTTTTCTATTTCTTTTAATCTTTATAATGGCGTTTGCACTTTCTTCAGGTTACCCTCTTGCATTTGCATTACCAGGCTCTGCAATAATCACAATAACAATCGCGGGTCTTGCAGGCTTCATATTTGAAGGGAATGCTAACGAATATTTTATATCCGATGGACCATACCAATGGCTGAATGCTGGTATAACGAATTTTCGAGGAGTTTATTGGGAAGTTGAAAGAGATACGTTAATTGCAATTCCTCTTTTTATTTTTATGGGCATTATGCTCGAGAAATCTAAAATTGCTGAAGATTTACTTATAAGCATGGGGCAACTTTTTGGACCAATGCCTGGAGGATTAGGTATTTCAGTTATATTCGTAGGTGCTCTTCTAGCAGCAACGACTGGAATTGTTGGAGCCACAGTTGTAGCTATGGGATTAATATCTCTCCCAGCAATGATGAAAAATAATTATAATAACTCTCTTGCATCAGGGATAGTTTGTTCTTCTGGAACCTTAGGTCAAATAATTCCACCCTCAATTGTTCTAATAATATTATCTGATCAATTAGCATCAGCATCTGATGCTGCAGATAATTTAAGAGTAGAGAGTTATAAAATTGCAACTGGCTCAATGAACATGCCAGGGCAGTTTAGTGTAGACTCAGTGAGTGCTGGTAATATGTTTCTAGGTGCCTTTCTACCAGGAGTTGTTTTAGTTTCACTGTACATGCTTTATGTTTTGCTTATTGGTATTTTTAAAAAAGAAGCAGTTCCACCAGTAAAATTTGAAGGAAAGTATAATTATTATTTTTTTCAAAAAGTTTTTTTAGCCCTAGTTCCTCCATTAAGTTTAATTTTTGTAGTTCTTGGTTCAATATTAATGGGCATAGCAACAGTTAACCAGGCTGGCGCTATAGGTGCCGTTGGTGCGGGTATAATGGGTGGTTATAGATTATATGAAGGAAAACAAAAATACTTACCTGCTATAATATCAATTATCTCAGTTGTTGTAATTTTCATAATAGTTTTAAATTATAAGATTAACATCAAAACTATTAGTAGTTCTACTGATTACATAGTTACTTCAATTGCAATTATTTCAGTTTTAGTTTTAATTTTTGGAATAAGTTGGAGTTTTTGGAGAACATTTAAAATTAACAATGTCTTAAGACATGTAATGGTTGAAACAAGTATAACTACTTCAATGGTTTTCATTATTTTAATTGGAGCTGCAATGTTGACAGCAGCATTTAGAGCTTTTGGTGGAGAAGAAATAGTTAGAGATTTTCTTACTAGCTTACCTGGTGGCTTTTGGTCTCAATTTATTTTTGTAATGATAGTAATATTTATACTTGGATTCTTTTTAGATTTTATTGAAATTGCAATTGTTGTTGTGCCAATAGTTGCTCCCATATTATTAGCCGAAACATCTGCTAATATCACAGCTGTTTGGTTAGGCGTCATGATAGGTGTAAATATGCAAACATCTTTTTTGACTCCACCTTTCGGTTTTTCATTATTTTATTTGAGAGGTGTAGCTCCAAAAAGTATTAAGACTCTAGATATATGGAAGGGAGCGAGTGTATTTATATTACTTCAACTTTTTGGACTTGGAATAGTTGGATATTTCCCTCAGTTGGTAAACTATTTACCATTAAGATCTTACTTTACTTCAGAAGTATCACCTCCTCCTCTGAATCCTAAATTGCAAGATTGTTTATTAGAATATAAAATTGAAAACTACTCAATTAATAATAGTTTAGTAATTTCAAAAATTGAAAATATTAAAAAAATTGATATTGAATATTTATCAGATAAAAATTTAGATAAATTTAATAAACTACTTTCAAATATAAATGAGTCAAAAAATTTACTAAACGAAATTAAAGTTGCCGAAAATCAACTTAATGAATTTAGCATAATTTATAAACCACTTCACAATGATGTAAGAAGTCTACAAAGAAAAATCAGCAAGTATAAAAAAAGAATTGAAAAATTAGAAAAAGAAAAAAGATTAGAAACTGATGAATCAGAACTAGTCCATATTGATGAAGCAATTCTAAACTCTAAGGGTATCATAAACGACATAGAAAGCTCTTTTCCTAGCAATTGGACAAATGAAAATAACAAACTAAAAGAAATACTGGAAAACTTAAATAAGAAGAAACTTGCATACAATAGGAGTGTTGATAGTTCATATGATGATCTTAATAACTTTATTGAGTTATTTAAAAATGTAGAAATGCTATCTTCAATTAAACCAAAATACGATATCATCAGAAACGAAATTAAAAATAAAAATCAAGACATAGAAAATATTCTCAAAATTTTTGAAAAGAATTTTAACGATTTTAACGAGGTATCTCATGTAAAAAAACCAATCAAAAATGCAAGAAAACTTCTTAAAAAGAACTCTGAAAACATCAATGAGGCAATTAATTTGATTGATGAGTCTTACAAAATTTTAGAAAATGAAATTAACTGGAGGCTAAAGGGGAAAAACTTACTATTAAATGATCTTCAAGATCTCAGTATTTTGGGTAAAAAAACATTTGGCTTAAGAAAGCAAGATAGATTAACTAAAGAACAAGCTCTTTATCTTGCTTCGTGTAAGTCAGTACACGAAGATATATCATTATATTTCTGATTATTTTTTTTCAATATCCATAACTATATGAATATAATCCATAGCATGACCATCAGGATTACTAGAAACCTCATCTTGGTATGAGTTATAAAAATCATCAACTATATTATTAATTTCTTGGTCATTTCTATTTTGTAATGCTGTTTTAAAAACTGTTTCTGACCAACTTCGCATTGTAGGAATTAAGGTATTTGCGTAATCTTGAGATGTCATTGTGTTTTTATTTTTTTCATAGTGAATCTTATAAGGACAATCAGTAAACATTGTTTTATAAGAATTTAAAACTAAACCAGATTTAGAGACTTCTGAATTAGGATCATCAAAAGGTTTTATAAACTCTTCGACTGTTCTATAATGTTGAGTAAAGGTGGCGTTAATAAACTCATCTTTTGAGATGATATTTTTAGTCTCTAAGTTTTTCCAATGTTTGGCAAAATTATCAAACATATTATGGCCTCCAGTATTACCTAAATACCTGCCCCTTTCATCTATTCCAAAATTAATACAAACAAATCGACCTCCAGATACTAGTTCTTTAGATCTGCTTATTAAAATTTTTTCCCAATCTTTGAGCGCCTGTTGTTTGAATAAATCTCTTTCTTTTTCTTTTGCCCCAACCATATGGACATGATCTTTAATCAAACATGGTCTTTCTGAAACATAATGCATAGCGGTTGCAGAAAAACCTAGAGATAAGCTATTATTAGACATCAGCTGTTCGTGAAAACCAGTTCCACATCCATGAACAAAAACATTAGGAAATTCTTTTTGAAATGCAAATTTTTTATCACCTTGCATACCTTGCATCGTTCTAAATAAAACTGAAAAATCATTCGAGGCAAGATCTGTATACAAAATTTCTATTTGTCTATCGTCGCCAGATGATCTTATATTATCTATTATATTAAACCACATTTGTTGACTGGTGCCACCATCAGCGCTGCCAAAATCAGCTATTCTAAGTATATCTTGTTTAGGTAAACTTTTAAGTGAGTTTAAAAGTAGCTCTTGTGTTTTATCGATTGCATTCTTTGCACCAACAGTTTTAGCGGAATAATAACCCTCACCTTTCATTGATAAACTTGATTGTGTATTAAGGTCAGTTGTCATAGTAAATATAATATTCACTAAATTAATTTAGAAAACAAGTTAAATATTAAATTTTAAATTTTTATTAAATCCTTTTGGAATTTTTTTACCCACTTGTGCTCTTTTTCCAATCCAAAATTCGATCTCTTTAAGATTTTTTATTTTTGAACCCTTACTCCAAGATAAACCTTCATTAATATCTATAATTTTACAATCTGATAAAGAGTCATTACTTTTAATTTTCATTAACTGTACACCAGATCCTTTATTAAGAGTTGGCAAAGAGCATATGTCAAAAATAAGTAATTTTTCATTCTTTGATACTAATGCAAGATGATCTTTGTTAACAAAATGAACTTTTAATAATTCATCTCCATTTTTAAGGCGAAAGATGTTTTTCCCTTTTTTTTGATTTGTTACCATGTTTTCTGCAATTGAAATAAAACCTTTTCCAAACATAGATACAAGTAATAATTTATCTTGAGTGTGAGGATTAAAAACACCTATTAATTTTTCATTTACTCCCACATCAACAAATTCTATGTAGGATTTTGCAGATGCTTTGCCTCCAGGAAGAATATTTGGATCAAGTGTTAAAACTTTTCCTGATGATAAAAATAAAAGAAGTTTTTGGTTAGACATAATATCGATTGCTGCTACGATATTATTATCTTTTTCTTGAGAATTATCTGAGAAATCTCTTACTCTTTTCAAAAGATGATCCTTTGAGAGCAATACTGTAAATTTTTCTATTTCAGTAAATTCATCAATATCAATATCTAATTCATAATCATCAGCATTATTAATTTTAGTTCTCCTTAATTTAATATTATCACTTAAATTATCATTTATGCTTCTGGTTTCATCAATCAAAAAATTACTCAGATAGTTGTCATTATTAATAAGTTTTTTTAAAGATGAGTTTATTCCTTTTAATTCTTTAATTTCTTTAGTTATATTTAATTCATCTAATTTTTTTAGCGATCCAAGCCTCATATTAAGAATCGCATCAGCTTGTATTTCTGATAGCTTAAATATTTTTATAATCTCTTTTTTTGGATCTTCTTTTGTTCTAATAATTTTTATTATTTTATCTAAATTTACAAAAACAATTAAATCTTTTATTATTTTTATCAATATTAAATTTTGATTTTCTCTTTACAGTCTGCTTTCTAAAATTAATAAATTGAGAAAGAATAGGCTTTAAGCCTAATTGTTTTGGAATACGGCCGTTTTCAAGAACATTAAAATTACACGAGTATTTAATAGATAAGTCGGTAAGCTTAAAGCATAGATCTACTAATTTATTTTTATCTATATTTCTGTTTTTGGGTTTTAGAACAATTCTTATATTTTCATCTGATTCATCCCTAACATCTTCTAGAGGTAATTTTTTTTGGTTTATACAATTAGCTAATTGTTCAATAATTTTAACTTTATTTACTTGGAAAGGTATTTCAGAAATAACTATTTCATACATTCCATTTTTAGTTTTTTCATCATGCCATTTTGAATTAATTAAAAACGAGCCAAATCCTGTCTTATAAATTTTTTTCTTTTCTGCATTGCTTAATATTATTTCACCACCAGTTGGCAAATCTGGACCCTTAAGTATGTTTAAAAGCTCTGAATCAGGAGTATTTGGTTTTTTAATTAACTTAATTATACAATCGTTTAGTTCTATTAAATTATGAGGCGGAATATTTGTTGCCATTCCTACGGCAATACCTGTGGAACCATTTAATAAAATATTTGGCAATTTTGATGGCAAGACATCTGGCTCTAAATTTTGACCATCATAATTATCGGTAAAGGTAGTAGAGTCTTCTTCTATGCCATCAAAAAAAAGTTCAGTGATTTCTTCTAATCTGGCCTCAGTGTACCTCATAGCCGCAGCATTATCACCGTCTATATTTCCAAAGTTGCCTTGCCCTTCTATTAAAGTGACACGAGACGAGAAATCTTGGGCCATTCTAACTAAACTTTGATAAATAGCTTGATCGCCATGAGGATGAAATTTACCCATTACATCACCTACTATCCTTGCTGATTTCTTAAAAGGTGAGTTATTATATAATTTCAACAAATACATAGAATATATTATTCTTCGATGAACGGGCTTTAATCCATCTCTTAAATCAGGAAGAGATCTTGAGATAATAGTTGAAACTGCATACGAAAGATATCGGCTCTTTAATATTTCATCAATATTATCTTTAATAATATTTTTCATTTTTTTGATAAAAATTCTAATATAATTTTTTTAAATTTTAGATAATTAGTTGGTATATGAAGATTCATATTATTTAAATGGTGATTTTGTAAAATTTGCTCAAAAATTTTAAAAAAAGAATCAACACTTTCATAATTTATTTTTTTAGATTTGTTAAGTAAATCATGAGGAAAAACAATTGCTGTGTTTGAGCAATTGTTGACAAATTGCAATGTACTTAAATCTAGAAATTTAAAAGAATTGTTATTATTAAAATCAATTTCGTAACCTATTAATTTTAGTAAATTAAGTAGATATAAGAAATAATCTATCAACCAATTATCTTTTTCTGAAATTAGATTAACTATTTTATGTGTAGTTTTATAAATACCTCTGATTGTTTGCCCTTCAATTATTGATAGATTCAGCAAAGAAACAATTGATAAGAGGCAATTTAATTTATATTTATCTTCAAAAATATTATAGATATATGGTTGGGATAATTCTCCAGAAATATTCTTTGGATAATTTGCATTTTTAGTTTTGATATCAAGATTTAAAAAATATCCAATTTGAAAAATATTTTTTTTCTTTCTTGTTGCGCCAGCAAAGCATATTCCTGTAATAATTTCATCATTTTCTGTTAAAATTTTTAAGTATAAATTATTTTCTGATGAAATTTTTGTAAATAATAAAATTCCTGTCGTTTTACTATCTGCCATTAAGTAATTAATTCAATATATAAATGTATTTTTTTTTTAAAAACGCTTTTTATTTTTTTTTGGCATTCCTCCCTTATTTTTTTAATCATACTTCCTTTCTTCCCAAGAATAATCTTCTTATATCTTTTTTCTTGTATCAATATTTTTTGTTTTATTTTAATATCTGATTTGCTCAATTCTTTAAAATTAGTAGTACGAATACTAATATTATAAGGGATTTCTTTATGGAGGTATGTCAACAAAGTCTCTCTTAATAATTCACTTAAAAAAAATTTATCATCTTTATTTGTTATTTCATCATTTAAATATTCCCATTTACTTGGATAAGTATATTTTTTTAAAAAATTTAGAATATCATCAATTCCAATATTTTTTTTTGCCGAAATTGTAAAAAAAGACTCAATATTAAATTGATTAGAAATTTTATTAATTATTGGTAAAAGTTTTTTATTTAAAATTAAGTCAGTTTTATTAAATGCAACAATAATTTTTTTTTTAGTTTCATTTATTTTTTCTAACTGCTCAAAAAGGAATTTTGTATTTATTGATGATGCGTCAACTAGGTATAAAATTAAATCTGACTCGTCAATACCACTCCACAAATTTTTTTTTAGTTTTTTTGATTGAGAGTCTAAATTTTTTAAAAAATTTGAACCTGGCGTATCATAAAAAAGCAACTGTGACTCTTTAATATTTCTTATGCCAATTATTGTATCCTGTGTAGTATTAATTTTTTTATTTTGTATTGAGATTTTTTCACCAACTATACGATTAATTAAAGTCGATTTACCTGCATTCGTTCTACCAACTAAACTTATTCTAAGTTTTTTAGTTTTCATTAATATGTTTTAGAGCAATAGATGCGGCATTCTTTTCAGCATCCCTTATGGTTGATCCGCTAGTTATTATTTTTTTTAAATTTAGTACTTTAAGGGATACAGTAAATATTGGAGAGTGAGATGGTCCCTCTTTTTTGATTAATTTATAATCTGGAAGTTTTTTTATTTTTTGTTGTGAAAGTTCTTGTAATTTAGTTTTAGGATCCTGCATATTTTTTTCTTCAATATCAAAATAAGGGCCCCATGTAGACTTAATAAATTTTTTTGCATTTTTAAAACCTCCATCTAAATATAATGCACCTATCAAAGACTCAACAGAGTCGGCTAATATTGAGATATTCATTTTATCATTATTCTTTGATGAAAATTTTAAAAACTTTTCTAATTTTAGTTTAGTTGAAATTTTATGTAAAAAATTTTTTTGCACTAAATAAGATAATTTCTTAGATAAATCACCTTCATTATTTTTATGAAATTTTTTAAAAATAATTGATGAAATTGCCAAACCCAACACTCTATCACCTAAAAACTCCAATCTTTCAAAATCACTTATTTCTCTAGTTAATTTTTTTTTATGTTCAGAAACATAGCTTGGGTGAACCAGCGCATTTTTCAATAATTGCTTATCTTTAAAATTATATGATATAATTCCTTCAAGAAGATTAATTTTTTTATCACTAATCATTTAATCGATTGAAATATTCTTTCTGATCTAATTGATTTTGGCCATTTCCATATTTGCAAGAAACGTGAATTTTCGAGAGAGAAAAAAACAAATCTTGCTTTACCAACTAAGTTTTCAATTGGTATAAATCCTACTGTGTTGTCAAACCTGCTATCTTGCGAGTTATCTCTATTATCCCCCATAACAAAAAAATGACCCTCAGGAACTGAGAATAGTTTTGTATTATCAGCAATACCATTATCCATCAAATCCAGTACCTCAATTTCAATACTATCGAAATATTCGATATATTTTCTATTGCGTTTTAGTGAGACGTTATTATCATTATCAATAAAATCATCCGTCCTTTTTCTAAATATTTTTTCATCATTTAAGATTATTTGCCCATTTTTTATTCTTAAATTATCTCCTGGAAGACCTATTACTCTTTTAATATAATCAGTTCTGTTATCTTCAGGTGTTTTAAATACTACAACATCCCCTCTTTTTGGCATTTTAGAAAATATTTTTTTATCAGACCAGCCCAAAGAAAAAGGCAATGAATGTCGGGAATATCCATATGACCACTTTGAAACAAAAATAAAATCACCAACAAGCAAGTTTGGTTTCATTGAGCCTGATGGAATATTAAAAGGCTCTGCTATGAATGATCTAATGAGTAAAGCAATAAAAACTGCTAATAAAACAGATTTTAAATTTCCAAAAAATGTATTGTTATTTGTTTTCATAAATTATTACATTTGCAATTGCATAGTTAACCTCATCTGACAAAGAAACCTCAATGGAAGCTTTTGAGTTTTTAGTTATTTTTTGAAAAAATTTAAGTGCATTTTTATGTAATTTTATTTTTGGCTTTCCATGTTTGTCATTATAAACTTCAATATCTTTCCAAAAAACACCTCTTGCAAGACCGGTCCCTAGAGCCTTTGCACAGGCTTCTTTTGCAGCATATCTTTTAGCATAAGACTCAGCCGAACGAAGTTTTTTTTCAGATCTTTCAATTTCATTAAGACTAAAACATCTTAATTTAAATCTATTTCCAT
Organism: uncultured Alphaproteobacteria bacterium; assembly: GCA_902589095.1. Classification (GTDB taxonomy): domain Bacteria; phylum Pseudomonadota; class Alphaproteobacteria; order HIMB59; genus CACPNW01. Next base: position 11,669 of record CACIRR010000017.1, read on the forward strand.
ATTTTTCGATAGTTTTTTTTATTCTACGTATATCAATTATATCAATACCATTTGTAATTATCACTTAACCTATCCTTTTATTCTTTCTAAAGAGGATACTTCAGAAACTAACCTTAAAGCTGCTATAATATTTTTGAGATGGTTAGCATCTCTGACTTCAATATCTATTATTATTTCATAGAAATCAACTTTTCTGATAGAAAAATTAATATTAGAAATATTGCCATTATTTCTCGCTATTATAGTGGTAACTTTCCCAAGACTACCTGGTTGGTTTTTGAGAACAACATTTAAGCGTGCACTATAAAAAGTACTTTTGCTCTCAGAATTTTCCCATGATATATTTAACCATCTTTCCGGATTGTCACTATATGATGACAATGTTTCACAATCAACAGTATGTACCGCTACACCTATTCCAGCCGTCACAATACCTACGATTGTATCACCTTTAATTGGCGAACAACATCCTGACAAATGGTATGTCATACCAGCTGTAAGTCCTTTTAACTTAATAGATTGTTCAGTTTTATTTGAAAATTGTTTTGGAGGGTTATAATTAAACTCTGGATAAATTTTTTTTAATACTGATAAAGCTGTCAAATCACCAGAACCCACTAATTCATAGAGGTCTTCAATATCGGAGAAATTAAAATCTTTTTTTATTTTATCAATTGTGGATTGGTTCAATTCATAGTTTTCTTTTTTAAAGAAAGAAATTAATATTTGCTTACCAAATATAGTATGCTCTTCTTTTTTCTTTGTTCTAAAAAAACGCCTTACTTGGGATTTAACCTTTGAAGTTACTGCAAACCTCTGCCATAAAGGAGACGGTTGAGACTCTTCTGATGTAATAATCTCAATTTGATCACCATTTTTTAGAATTATTTTAAGAGGCTGAAGTTTACCATTAACTTTTGCACCTACACACTTGTCACCAATTTGAGAATGTATAGAATAAGCGAAGTCTATTGGAGTGGCATTTTTTGGCAGCTCTATAACATCTCCTTTTGGTGTAAATACATATATATCATCCTGAAATACATTAATTTTCGAATTTTCAATTAATTCATCCTGATTAACTGAGGAGTTCATAAGGTCGACAAGTTCATGCATCCATTTATATTCTTTAGTATCTTTATCTTTAATTTTTTTTGGATCTTTGTATTTCCAATGTGCGGCAACACCAAAATCAGCAATTTGATCCATGACATTTGATCTAAATTGTATTTCAATTTTTTTATTGTGAGGTCCCATGACTGAGGTATGAATTGCTCTGTAACCATTAGATTTAGGGGCAGAAATAAAATCTTTGAATCTGCCTTGAATATATGAATACTTTCTATGGATAACGCCCAGGCATTTATAGCATTCTCTGGTTGAGTTCGTAATTACTCTAAAAGCCATAATATCTGAGAGTTGTTCAAAAGAAATATTTTTCTTTTTAATTTTATTCCAAATTGAATATGGTGTCTTAATCCTTCCATCAATTTTACAATTTATATCCTCTGATATAAAAATATTACTCAATTCATATCTTATTTCATCTATAATATTTTCGTCTTTTGATTTTAAATAGCTTAATCTATCTATAATTGAATTCCTTGCATCTGGATTTATTGATTTAAAAGATAGATCTTCTAACTCATCCTGCCATTCTTTCATTCCTAATCTTTGAGCTAAAGGTGAGAACACTTCCAATGTTTCCATTGATGTATTTAATCTTTTATTATTATCTTTTATAAACTCAATAGTTCTCATATTATGCAATCTATCTGCAAGCTTAACTAAAATAACTCTTAAATCTTCCGTCGCAGCTAATAGCAATTTTCTATAATTTTCACCTAATTTTAATTTGTTAACTTTTAAAGATAATTTATTTATTTTTGTTAACCCTTGAACTAAATGTGAAATTTGATCACCAAAAACACTCTTAATAGAGTCATTTGTAATTTTGGTATCCTCAACAGTATCATGCAATAAACCTGCTGCAATTGAAGACGCATCAAGTTTAATTGATGTCAAAATTTTTGCAACTTCAATTGGATGTGTTACAAAAGGGTCGCCTGATTGTCTTGTTTGATTTAGATGAGCGTCTTTGCTAAAATTTAGGGCTTTAGTTATAACAGTCTTATCTTCTTCATTTAAATAATTTATTTGTCCTTCGAGTTCTTTTATCTTTTCAACTATCATTTTTGAAAGTTAGGCTATTAGAAAAAAAAATATAATGGAAGTTAAAATTAGTTACTTTGATCAGTTTCGATCTCTGTGGTAGTTTCAGACTCTGCATAATTGTTTGTTTCTGAATTACCCTCATTATCAACTTCAGATATATCAGTTTCATCTGTTTCCGCAGAAACTTCAGATAGTTTTTCTGAGTCAGCTTCATCATCTGTATTTTCTTCATTAGATTCCAATGCAAGCTCCTCTTCATCTATTGGAGACACTGACTGATATTCTTCAACTAAATCTTGCTTGAATACTTCAGCTGATATAGTTTCATCTGCAATTTCTCTTAACGATATTACTGTATTTTTATCATTATCTCTTTCAACAGTTGGTTCCTCTCCAGAATAAAGTTTCCTTGCTCTATTTGAAGCTACAAGAACTAGCTCAAACCTACTATCAAATTTATCTATACAATCTTCTACGGTAATCCTTGCCATTTGGGGCTTATAGATATCAAATTATTAAAAAGCAATAAAAATTAGTTGTTTTTAACTAATCTTTGCTTGCTTTTATTCCAATCCTTTAATTTCTGACTTTGCCTTTTGTCATATTTTTTCTTTCCTCGACCCAAACCTATATCCAGCTTTACCAGGCCTTTTTCATTAAAAAACATACTGATTGGCACTATCGTAAAACCTTCTTTTTTTACAGAACCTATAAGTTTGTTAAGGTCTTTTTTTGAAAGGAGTAGCTTCCTATGCCTATTGGGATTAATATCTTTATCACTGGATGATTCATATTTTTTTATGAAGCAATTACAAAGCCATAGTTCACCGCTCTTCGCTTCAACATAGGCCTCTTTAATTGAAGAAGAATTATTTCTAAGTGATTTAACCTCTGATCCAGTTAAAACCAAACCTGAGCTAATCTTTAATGAAATATGATAGTCAAAATTTGCCCTTTTATTATTGGCAATAATTTTCATTCAAATTAAGGATAAATCTTTTAAACAATCAAAAACGCTGTTTTTTGTGCTATCATTAATTTCCACAAGTGGTAACCTTGTTTCACTACTACATAAACCTAATAATGATGCTGCGTGTTTAACAGGGCCAGGACTAGACTCTAGGAAAAGTGAGTTATGGAGTTTAGCTAACTGCAAGTTAATTTTTTGTGCTTTTTGCATATCTTTATTTCGCCAAGCTAATTGCATTTCTGAACAAAGTTTTGGTGCGACATTTGCTGTTACAGATATACACCCATGACCACCTTGTGCAAGAAAAGCCAAGGCTGTTCCATCTTCTCCTGATAAATAGCAAAACTCATCCTTCATATTAGCTGCTGTCAGAAGAGGTCTGAACAGATCATTGGTAGCATCTTTAACGCCAATTATATTATTGATTTTTGACAATCTAATCATTGTTTCAATCGACATATCTATTACAGATCTTCCTGGTATATTATAAATTATTATTGGAATTTTTACTGCGTCCGCTATTGTTTTAAAATGTAAATATAACCCATCTTGAGTTGGCTTATTGTAATAAGGCGTAACTACAAGAGCAGCATTTGCTCCAACACTCTCTGCATGTTTAGTGTAATCTATGGCCTCTTTTGTATTATTAGATCCAGTACCGGCTATTATTGGCACCCTACTATCATTGATTTTAATAGTTTCTTCTATAATCTTTTTGTGTTCTTCGTGAGATAAAGTTGGTGACTCACCTGTTGTTCCACAAGGAACCAGACCATCTGAACCATTTTCAATAAGATGATTTACTATTTTTTCAAAAGAACTGTAGTCTACTTCACCATTTTTAAAGGGCGTTATTACTGCTGGTATACTTCCAAAAAACATTTCAATGTATGGCGGAGAGAGAGGGATTCGAACCCTCGGAAGGAGTTACCTCCTTCGCAGGTTTAGCAAACCTGTGGTTTAAGCCACTCACCCATCTCTCCTTTTTTATTTTCATTAATCCTCATTACTTAAATTTAGAGGGAAACTCAACTATATTCATTAATATTTAAATTATGTTAAGGAATTGATTAATATAATAATTTAAAAGAATATATAAATGGAAAATTTAATAAGAAGATTTTGGGTTGGTAAAATTTCTCTATGGAGATCTTATTGGTTAATAGGCGAGCTATTGAATGCTTTATTTATCTTACTGATTTTTAATGTTGAGATATATGTATTTGGTAATAATAAATTTACAAGCTCCTTGCCATTTTTAGATTTTAGCAACTTTAGTGTAATATCAAAACTTCTAATTATATTATGGACGTCTTTTATAACAGTTGGAATATGGAGATCGGCTGAAAACTATAGGGGGAGTATAATTTGGATAGTAGCCACTTTTTTATTTTTATCGTATAGGATTTTTACGCTTAGATTAATTTTTTTTGGATAGTTTTAGTTTTAAAATATCATTAAGAATTTTAGGATTAGCCTTGCCTTTGCTTTTTTTCATAGATTGACCAATAAAAAAACCTAAGAGTTTATCTTTTCCAGACAAATACTGCTCTACCATTTTTTGATTTTCATTTAGTACTTCATCAACAATATTTTCTATTTCACTTGTATCTGTAACTTGTCTTAAACCTTTTTTTTCAATTATTATTTCAGGATCTTCTTTTGACTCAAACATTTCAATTAAAAGATCTTTGGCAATTTTACCTGAAATAATATCTTCTTTAATCAACTTTATTAGTTTACCTAAATATTCAGAACTGATAGGAGAATTGGAAATTTCAATATTTTTTTCTTTTAAAAGAGAAAATAATTCAGTAGTAATCCAATTTGCAACAATTTTTGCAGAATCAATTAAAGCATTATCAGAGTTAATTACACTATCAAAATAATCTGATACATATTTATCTGCTGTTAAAACTGATGCATCGTAGTTAGATAAGTTGTAATCTTCGGCATATTTTCTTTTTCTTTCATCAGGCAATTCAGGAATTGAATTAACTAATTTATCAATAATTTTTTGATCAATTTCTAAAGGCAATAAATCAGGATCTGGAAAATAGCGATAATCGTGAGCTTCTTCTTTGCTTCGCATTGGTTTTGTTTTGCCTGAATTAGTATTAAACAGAAGTGTATTTTGTTGAATGGTGCCGCCCTCTTCTAAAATTTCTATTTGTCTTTTGGCTTCATAGTTTATAGCTTGTTTAATAAATTTTATTGAATTTAAATTTTTAATTTCACATCTTGTTCCAAATTGCTCACCTGGTATTCTCACGGAAATATTTACATCGGCACGAAGTGAACCTTCCTGCATATTACCATCACAAGTATCAAGATACATCAGTATTGATCTTATTTTGTTAATATATAAACCTGCTTCATCAGCACTTCTGATATCTGGCTCACTAACGATTTCCATAAGAGCAACTCCAGACCTATTTAAATCAACATAAGTTTTTGTTGGATTTTGATCATGCAGACTTTTACCTGCATCTTGCTCTAAATGAAGTCTTACGATTCTTATATCTTTGGAAGAGCCATCCTTAAAATCTATACTAACTTTACCTTCGCCAACAATAGGGTATTTATATTGACTAATTTGATAGCCCTGAGGCAAATCTGCATAAAAATAGTTTTTTCTATCAAATACTGAGTAATTATTAATTTTAGCTTTGAGGCCAATACCTGTTTTTATTGCTTGTTCAACACAATAACTATTTATAACAGGAAGCATACCTGGCATAGCTGCATCTACAAGAGAAACTTGGCTATTTGGTTTAGAGCCAAATGCCGTAGATGAATTGCTAAATAATTTTGAATTTGATTTTACTTGTGCGTGTATTTCTAGACCAATTACTGTCTCCCACTCATATTTATTTCCCTTAATAAGATTACTCATAATCCTTTTCTAATGCAAATGATGCATTAAATATTTCTTGTTCATTAAAGTGCTTGCCTAAAAGTTGAATACCCAATGGTAATCCATTCTTATCTTTACCATATGGAATTGAAATACCTGGAATGCCAGCTAAAGAAGCAGGCACAGTGAAAACATCATTGAGATACATTTTAATAGGATCATCTTGCTTTTCATTTAAAGGAAATGCTGCGCTAGGTGCGGTAGGAGTTAAAATTAGATCACACTCTTTAAATGTTTCTATAAAATCATTTGCAATTAGTTTTCTTACTTTTTGAGCTTTAAGGTAGTATGCATCATAATAACCAGCAGAGAGAACATATGTTCCTATTAATATTCTTCTCTTTACTTCTTTTCCAAAACCTTCACTTCTAGTTATTTCATACATTTCATCTAAACTTTTTGCTTCATCTGCTCTGAAACCGTATTTGACACCATCATATCTTGCTAAATTAGATGAAGCTTCAGCTGGGGCAATAATATAATAAGTAGGCAAAGCATATTTTGTATGTGGTAAAGAAATATGTTTTATTTTAGCGCCTTTTTTTTCTAGAGATTTAATAGCATCGTCCCAAACCGCATTAATTTCATCAGAGATTCCATCAACAGTATACTCTTTTGGTATACCAATTGTTTTACCATTTAACTTAGAGTTTAATTGTTTTGAATAATTTGGTATTGAAACATTAGAACTTGTACTATCTCTCTCATCATATCCTGCAATTTCTTCAAGCAATATTGAGGCGTCTGTTACATTTTTTGAAAAAATTCCAGCTTGATCTAGACTTGATGCAAAAGCAGCAATGCCCCATCTAGAGCATAGTCCATATGTAGGTTTTATCCCAACTACTCCACAAAAACTAGCTGGCTGTCTTATGGAGCCACCTGTATCAGTTCCAGTTGAACCTAAACATAAGTCAGCAGCCACAGCTGCAGCAGAGCCACCTGATGAACCGCCTGGAGCCAAAGGATTATCCTTATTAGATAATGGATTGATGGTATTTCCAAAATAACTAGTATTAGTTGCAGATCCCATTGCAAACTCATCTAGATTCGTTTTGCCAACAAAAAGAGAGCCTTCATTAATTAGTTTTTGCGTAACAAAAGACTCATATGTAGGATTAAAATTTTCTAAAATTTTTGATGCTGCAGTCGTAGGCATATTTTTAGTACAAAAAAGATCTTTTACTGCAATAGGGATACCTTTTAATTTTTTATGATTAGGTAATTTTTCAATTTCTGTTACTTGATTATTAATTTTATCTTCATCAAAATAAATGAAAATGTTTAAATCTTTTTTTTCTTTAATTTTTTTTATATATGTTTGGGCTATTTCTTTTACCGAAATTTTATTTTCATCTATTAATGATTTAAGTTGATTGATTGATTTAAATTCCATTACTCTACAACCTTAGGGACTGCAAAATAACCCTCTAATTTATCTGGACTATTTTTTAAAATTTCATCTGAAGAATTAATATCTTTAGCTTCATCTTTTCTTTGCGGTAGAGTTGATGATGAGATATTTGCTAAAGGTTCAACAGAATCTGTATTGACCTCGTTTAGTTGTTCTACCCAATCAAGAATAGAATTCATATCTTTTAGCAAATCATTAGCTTCTTTCTCAGAAAGGCTTATTCTTGCTAATTTGGCGATTTTATTTATTGTATTTGTATCTAACTTCAATTTATATGTCTCCAGTGATTGAAAAAACCAATAATTTAATTGATCGCCTTCATACATCACAAATTCTCGTAGGTCTAGACGTAGGTTTTAAAACAATTGGAATTGCTGTATCTGACAGATCTTATACAATTGCTACACCTTTCAATACAGTACTAAGAAAGGGTACAGCCAAAGATTTAATAAAACTAAAGGAATATTTAAAAGAATATGAAATTGGTGGGTTTGTTACAGGATTGCCTATTAGTTTAGATGGCTCAGAAAACGAGCAAACAAAAAAAATACGTAATTTTAGTAGTGAATTGCAATCATATTTTGCACTACCTGTTGAATATTGGGATGAGAGATACTCATCCGATGTAATATTTAAAGAAATGAGAAATTCAGATATTAGTGCAACTAAAATTAAAAAGAAACTCGATCAACAATCAGCAGCCTATATTTTGCAAGGGTATTTAGATAGATATAGAAATAAAATCTAAAATAGTTTACACATAATAGCACATTTTTAACACATATGAATTCGAAAATTTTAAAATCAGGACATATAAAATTATACAAAAGAGAAAATTCAAAATTCTGGCAAATGAAAATCAAATTGCCTAAACAAAAAGCAATAAGATCATCTTCAGGTACAAAAATTTTAAAAGAAGCAGAGAAAATTGCATTAAATCACTATTCTCTACTAAACAAAGAAAATAAAATAAAAATAAAAAAAACCTTAAACAATATATATAAAAAAATGCATTTAGTTGAAACAGCTGATTTAAATAAAAAAGAAATTGAATTCATATTAGATGAAGCCCAAAAATTTATTTCTTTTAATAAAATGAAGATTAAAAAAAATAATTTGTTAGAAGGTAGGACAATTTTTAATCTATTTTTTGAAGACTCTACAAGAACAAGAACAAGTTTTGAAGTTGCTGCTAAAAGGTTAGGTGCCGATCTAATCAACGTTGCTGTCAAAGATAGCTCAATTAATAAAGGTGAAACTTTACTTGATACGATGACGACTATTAATTCTATGAATCCTGATGTTTTAATTATAAGACATCCAGATGAAGGTATAAGTAAAAAAATTTCAATGAATGTTGATGCTTGTGTCATCAATGCTGGGGATGGCAGTCATGAACATCCCACTCAGGCTTTATTAGATGCTTTGACAATAAAAAATAGATTCAAAAATTTTAATAAATTACTAATTGCCATATGTGGAGACATTCTTCATAGTCGTGTAGCAAGATCAAATATTATAATTTTATCAAAATTAGGAGCAAAGATAAATGTTATTGGACCAAAGGAATGGTTGCCTAAAAATATAAAAAAACTTCCAGTAACTGTTTTCACAGATATGAAAAAAGGTCTTAAAAATTGTGATATTGTAATGATGCTTAGAATTCAAAAAGAACGAATTGTTGGGAAAATTATGCCAAATCAAAAGACTTATTTTAATAAATACGGATTAGATTACAATAAGCTTAAATATGCTAAAGAAAATGCTTTTGTCATGCACCCTGGTCCAATGAATAGAGGTTTTGAAATTGACTCAAAACTTGCAGATGATGTAACAAGAAGCTTGATACAAGAACAAGTTGCAATGGGAGTTGCTATTCGTATGGCGTGTTTAGTTATTTTAACTAAAAATAGAGATAATGTCCTTAAGTCTTAGTCTTTTATTTATAATTATTTTTTACTTAATGGGATCTATTCCTTTTGCCCTATTAATTCCAAAAATTTTTGGACATGGTGATATAAGAAACATCGGCTCTGGTAATGTTGGGGCAACAAACGTGCTTCGCACTGGAAATAAATTTTTAGCTTTTTTAGTTCTTAGCTTAGATGTTTTGAAAGGATTGCTTCCATTTATTTTATTAAATTTATTTTCAGAAAATATTGGTCTTTTACAAACTATTTTTTTATGTCACTTTTCCATCTTAGGGCATATATTTCCTATTTGGTTAAAATTTAAAGGAGGCAAAGGGGTTGCTACTTACATTGGTTTTTTATTTGGTGTTAATTTAATTTTAGCATTATTTTTTCTTCTTGCTTGGCTAACTATTGCTTTAATGTTTAAATATTCTTCTCTTAGTTCTTTAATTTCAACAACTATTGCGCCCCTTTATTTTATTGTAAAAGGTGATAATTATATTGCAATTTTTTTAATATATTTACTTGCTGTTATTGTAATTAAACACCATGAAAATATCAAAAGGCTCCTAAATAGAACTGAAAATAAAATAAAATTATCTAAGTAGAAATCTGTATTTTTTAAAAAATTCTTGACGAAGTAAGTTTTAACTGAAATTTGGACTAAAATTTTTATGAATGTATTAATTGTTGAATCACCATCTAAGGCAAAATCTATTAACAAATATTTAGGTTCTGACTTTAAAGTCCTAGCTAGCGTTGGTCATGTAAGAGATCTATCAGCTAAAAATGATGCTATAGATACAGAAAATGACTTCAAAATGAAGTGGGAGACAAGTGACAGAGGAAAAAAAGTTATAAAAGAAATAACTGACGCTGCAAAAAAATCTGAAAATCTCTACTTAGCAACTGACCCAGACCGAGAAGGAGAAGCTATAGCATGGCATGTTGAAAAACTTTTGAGGGATAATGCCTCTCTATCAAAACTAAATATTCACCGAGTCACGTTCAATGAAATTACAAAAAATGCTGTTCTTGACAGTTTAAAGTCACCCCGAGAAATCGATGAAAATTTAGTTAATGCTTACCTAGCAAGACGTGCTTTAGATTTTTTAGTCGGCTTTACGCTATCTCCTGTTCTTTGGAGAAAGTTACCTGGATCAAAATCTGCTGGAAGAGTTCAATCAGTTGCTCTTCGAATTATTAGTGAGCGAGAGTTAGAAATAGAAAAATTTAAACCTGAAGAATACTGGTCCATTCAAAGTAATTTTAAAAACAATGAAGATAAACTTATAAATTCACGTCTTACTGTATATGAAGGAAAAAAAGTTGATAAACTTGATATTAAAAATGAAAAACAAGCTACTGATATTTATGATCAAATACAAAAATCAAAATTCAAAGTTGGCAACATCACAAAAAAAGAAGCTAAAAGAAACCCCTACCCTGCTTTTACCACCTCTACCATGCAAATTGAGTCTAGCAGAAAATTAGGATTAAGTGCAAGTCAAACGATGCGCACTGCACAAAAACTTTATGAGGGTACTGAAATAAATGGTGAGACAACAGGTTTAATTACTTACATGCGAACAGACAGTGTAGTGATGTCTAATGAAGCAATAAATCAGGTTCGCAGTTTTGTAGAGCAGCATTATGGGAATGAGTATCTTCCAGAGAGTCCAAGAATTTATAAATCTAAAGCTAAAAACGCTCAAGAAGCGCATGAATGTATAAGGCCAACTGATATTAACTTAACGCCTAAAGATATTAAGCAATATATTACTGGCGAAGAATTTAAATTGTATGAAATTATTTGGCAAAGGGCAGTATCTTCACAAATGGCTAGTGCTGTACTAGATCAAGTGGCAGTTGACATTGTTGATGAAGATCAAAAAATTACTCTAAGAGCAAATGGCTCAACTATCAAATTTCCTGGAATGTATAGAGTTTATCAAGAAGCAAAAGATGATGACAAGGATGAAGAAAAAGAAACGATACTGCCACTGATGAATGAAGGGGAAACATTAGATCTAAAAGAGGTCATTAAAAATCAGCATTTTACAATGCCACCTCCTCGCTATACAGAAGCAAGCTTGGTTAAAAAGTTAGAAGAGCTTGGAATTGGCAGACCTTCGACTTATGCCTCCATTATTAAAGTCTTACAAGATAGAGATTATGTAATTTTAGATAAGAAACGTTTTAATCCTCATGATAGAGGACGTATTGTATCAATATTCCTTGAAAAATATTTTAATCAATATGTTGAATATGATTTTACGGCTGATCTTGAAAATCAATTAGATGAAATTTCTGATGGTAAATTAGATTGGAAAGAAGTTCTACGAAAATTTTGGGAGACTTTTAAACAATTATGTGATGATACCGTTGGAAAATCAAATAGAGAAGTAATTGATGTACTTGATGATGCTTTAGGAGCACATTTCTTTCCGCCAGAGGGAAAAAATGAAAGCAGAAAATGCCCTACATGTGATAATGGCAGACTTGGGATCAAAGTAGGAAAATTTGGAGGATTTATTGGTTGTTCAAATTATCCAGATTGTAAATATACAGTTCAATTTAATCAATTGAATGACAAAGATGGCGCAACTCTAAGCGGTCCAAAAGAAATTGGTATTTATCCAGAAACAAATGAAATGATTACTCTTCGAAAAGGTCCTTATGGTTTCTATATGCAAGTAGGTGAAGGTACTCCAGAAAAGAAACCAAAAAGAGTGTCCATACCTAAAAATTTTGAACCTGAAGAAATTGGTCTTAATACTGCAATACAGTTATTAGGGTTGCCAAGAAAATTAGGATTTCATCCAGAAACAAATAAAACAGTCAGTGCAGGAATTGGCATGTACGGACCATACATTCTTCATGATAAAAAATATAAAGCTCTAGAAAAAACAGATAATATATTGGATATTGAATTAGACAGGGCAATCGAACTAATTGCTAAACCTACTCAACGAGGTAACGCAACACTTAAAACTTTTGGCGAACATCCAAGTGAAAAAAAGAATATTACAGCCCATGACGGAAAGTTTGGACC
>CACIRR010000018.1 GCA_902589095.1 uncultured Alphaproteobacteria bacterium
TTATTTTAGCATCAGGTTTTATATTGTAGCCACTTTTATTAATTACTTTACCTTCAACAAAAACCTGACCAGCCATAATCATAGCCTGAGCTTTGGATTTTGACTCAGCCAACTTCCTGTCAAAAAGTATTTGGTCTAGGCGAATTTTACTCAAAATCAATTTTTAATATTTTTATTATAACTTTGAAAATTAATTACATTATCGTCATAAATTTTTAGTATCTTTTTACTAATAGAGTCTGCATCCATACCAATTTCAGAATGTTGATCATCAGGAGATTGATGATCAACAAATTTATCAGGGAAAAAAATATTATTTACTTTTGTTGATGTGACTTTAATCCTCTTGTTATGAATATAATTTAAAACACTTGCACTAAAACCACCACTTGATCCTTCTTCAATAGTTAATAAATATTTATGATTATCTAAAAGGAGATCTAATAAATCTGTGTCTATAGGTTTTGCAAATCTAGCATCAGCTAAAGTTGGGTTAATTCCTCTGATATTAAGTATTTTTATTGCTTCACGGCAACTTTGCAATCTTGAACCTAGGTTTAATACCGCAACATCATTACCTTCATTAAGAATTGCTCCTTTTCCAATTTCAACTGGCTCAGTATCTTTATCGCTATTGGATAATTCGCCGGTGCCTCTTGGATATCTAAAGGCTGAGGGTCTATCATTAATAAACAAAGTAGTATGTATCATTCTAATTAGTTCATTTTGATTGCTAGGAGCCATAATTATAAAGTTCGGTAATGTAGATAAAAAAGCTATATCAAAAGATCCTGCATGTGTTGGACCATCTGCACCAACTTGTCCAGCTCGGTCAATCGCAAATCGCACAGGGAGATTTTGAAGAGCAACATCATGTACTATTTGATCATAAGCACGTTGTAAAAATGTAGAGTAAATAGCAACATATGGTTTAAATCCTTCTGTAGCAAGGCCAGCGGCCATTGTTACGGCATGTTGTTCAGCGATCCCAACATCAAACAACCTTGAAGGATGTTGAGAATTAAAAATATCAAGGCCCGTTCCACTCATCATAGCTGCAGTAATAGCGACAATCTTTTCATCTTTTAAAGCTGCATTTGTCAATGTTTCTCCGAATACAGATGAATAAGATTTTTTATTAGATGAACTCAGAGATTGACCTGTTTTTAGATCAAACTTATTTACACCATGGAACTTATCATCAGATTTTTCTGCTGGCTCATAACCTTTTCCTTTTTTAGTTACACAATGAAGGAGTATAGGTTTTTCAATTGATAAATTTTTAATATTTTCCAATACAGGTACCAGTGTTTTAATATCATGTCCATCAATTGGGCCTAAGTAATAAAAACCTAACTCCTCAAACAACGTACCTCCAGTAACTAAACTTTTTGAAAATTCTTCAGCCTTGTATAAGGTTTTGGATACTGAATGTGATAATTTAGATGATATTTTTTTTAACAAAGTTCTAACATTTGTATATTGTTTAGAAGAAAGCAATTTTGTTAAGTAATTACTCATTGCACCTACTGGCCTGTCAATAGACATTTCATTATCATTTAAGATTACTATTATCTGTTTGTTGCTAGCACCCACATTATTAAGCGCTTCATACGCCATACCGGCACTAAGAGCTCCGTCACCAATAACACAAATAATTTTAGCATCATCTTTGTTTAAATCCTTAGCAACTTTCATACCCATTCCAGCAGAAATGGAAGTAGAACTATGCGCGGTTCCAAAAGGGTCATATTCACTTTCACTTCTTTTTACAAAACCATACAAGCCATTTTTTTGTCTTAAAGTTTCAATCTTATGCTTTCTACCAGTCAAAATTTTATGAGGATAGGACTGGTGTCCAACATCCCAAATCAATCTATCTCTAGGAGTGTTAAAAACATAGTGCAAAGCTATTGTTAGTTCAACCACACCTAAGCCAGCACCTAAATGACCTCCAGTTTTGGAGACAGTTTCAATTGTTTTATCCCTAAGTTCAGTTGATAAGTTTTCCAGCTCAACCAAAGATAGTTTTCTCATATCAGAAGGAAAATTAATCTTATCTAAATGCTTGTAATTCATTTTCTAAAAATCTTCTTTTGAAATCTTATTATCTTCTATTTTTATTTTTTTAATTTGCATTTCAATATCTTGAAGTTTTTTGTCACAAATTTTTTTAATTTTCATACCCTCTTCGTAAAGCTTAACTGACTCTTCTAAGCCAATCTCTCCAGATTCCAGTTTATCAACAATACTTTCAAGTTTTTGTAAATTTGACTCAAAACTATTTTCTTTATCTTTACCCATATTATCTTCCTATTTTTGATACAATCTTATTATTTTTTAAATTATACATAATTAAATATATCTGGTCATTATCAGAAATAACTATCAGTACATTATTTTGGTCAATAATTTTGATATCTTTGATATTTTCAGAACTTTTAAGATTTAATGAAAAATTTAATAAATCATTATTAGAAATTTTTTGATTATTTGAAATTTTAGAATAGAAACCATATAATAATAGAGCAAAACATATAACAATTAAAACGGCTAAAAATATAACTACAAATTTCAGAAATTTATTGCTCATGAATAAAACCTATACTCACAAAGTAAAAATAAATAAAGAGCTAAGTTCAATTCGTTTAGATAAGATCCTTACAAAAAAACTTGAAAAACTCTCACGTATGCAAATTAAAACATTAATCAAAAGTGGAAATGTAAATTTAAACGGTTTTCCAATACTAGATCCATCTTATTTGGTAAGAGAAAATGACAATTTTGAAATTGCTGTCATTAAGCCTAAAGAAATAAAATATTTAGCTGAAGATATAGAGTTAAATATTATTTATGAGGATGATGATTTAATAGTAATTGATAAACAAGCAGGAATTGTAACTCATCCTGCTCCTGGTAATGAAACTGGAACATTAGTTCAAGCTTTATTGTATCATGTAAAAAATAAACTAAGTGATATTAATGGTAGCAAAAGACCAGGTATTGTTCATCGATTAGATAAAAATACAAGCGGAGTAATGGTAATTGCTAAAAATAATTTTACTCACATTAATTTAGCTGATCAATTTAAGCATCATACAATTTCCAGAAAGTATCAAGCAATTACATGGGGAGTGCCCACAAATCAAACTGTAGAAGGGTATATAGAGAGGCATAAAATAAACAGAAAAAAAATGAGTTTGAATAATAAACAAAATGGAAAATTTTCAAAAACTGAAATTAAGTTGATTAAATCATTTGAAAATTCTTCTCTCATTGAATGCTTATTACACACTGGGAGAACACATCAGATTAGATTACATCTAACATCAATTAATTCTCCAATAGTTGGAGATGCAATTTATGGGAAAAATAAAACAAGTAAGTATGGTTTAGATAAAAAAAATTTTAATAAATTTTTAATTTTAAAAAATTTTCAACGTCAAGCTTTACATGCTGTTCATTTAGGTTTTTTTCATCCAACATTGAAAAAAGAAATGCAATTTAACTCCAAATTACCAGAAGATATGAAGAATTTACTTGATTTATTATTAAAATATTAATTTAGAAATTATAATATGTTATAGGGCAACTATGCAATTACCTGTACTTTCATCTGAGGGAAATTTAGCAATTTATTTGCAAGAGATAAAAAAATTTCCAATTCTAACCGCTGAAGAAGAATATATGTTAGCAAAAAGATATAAGGAACATGGTGATACGGAAGCTGCACATAAACTAGTGACAAGTCATTTACGCTTAGTTGCTAAAATTGCTATGGGATACCGTGGTTATGGATTGCCAGTCACTGACCTTATTTCAGAAGGAAATGTTGGTATCATGCAAGCTGTAAAAAAATTCGATCCAGAGAGGGGCTTTAGACTTGCTACTTATGCAATGTGGTGGATTAGAGCCCAAATTCAAGAATATGTTTTGCATAGTTGGTCATTAGTGAAAATTGGGACTACCGCAGCTCAAAAAAAATTATTTTTTAATTTAAAAAAACTAAAAAACCAACTTAGCTCAATTGACTCAGGAGATTTATCTCCAGAAAATGCAAGAGAAATTGCAAATCGCCTAAATGTAAAGGAAGGTGAAGTATTAGATATGAATAATAGATTGTTTTCAGGAGATCAATCATTAAATGTTCAAGTTGGTGATGAAGGAGATACTGAATGGCAAGATATGCTTGTAGACTCAAATGAGACTCATGAAAATCTAATAGCTAATAAAGATGAGTTAAAATATCGAAAGAAAATATTTGAACAAGCTATAGAAATTTTAAATGACAGAGAAAAAGAAATTATTACATTAAGAAAATTACAAGACAAACCTGTAAAATTAGAAGAGTTAAGTAAAAAATTTAATATTAGTCGTGAAAGAGTAAGGCAAATTGAAGAAAAAGCGTTTGAAAAACTACAAAAACAAGTTTCAGCTATTACCCAATAAACTATTTCTATCAATTGTATGAATTCTATCAGGTCCTGTAGAAATAATTGATATACTTTTTTCAATCGTTTTTTCCAAAAAATTTATATAATTTTGAGCATTTTTAGGAAGAGCATTCCAGCTAGTTAGTCCATAAGTTGAAGATTGCCATCCTGGCAAAGTTTCATATATTGGAAATAAATTTTTTTGAATTTTTTCATCAAATGGAAGATAATTGTATTTTTTATTTCCATCATCATAACCAATGCAAACCTTTATCTCTTTTAAATCATCTAAAACATCAAGTTTTGTTAGAACGATGTTGGTGATACCATTAATTGCTATTGATTGTTTTACTAGAACACTATCAAACCATCCACATCTGCGTCTTCTTTTAGTTACTGTTCCAAACTCTTGTCCCTTTTCTACAAAATGATTACCTATTTCATCATTTAGTTCAGTAGCAAAAGGACCAGAGCCAACTCTAGTTGTATAAGCTTTTGTTATACCTAGTATATTATGATTTTCTTTTATGCCAAAACCAGTACCCGAAAAAATTTGACCTGAAGACGTATTTGAAGAAGTTACATATGGATAAGTACCAAAGTCTATATCTAATAATGAACCTTGAGCTCCCTCAAATAAAATAAACTTGTTTTGCTTTCCTGCATCATTAATTATCTTCCATACTGGTGCGCTAAATATTGAAATTTGTTCTGATATTTCTACTAAATCATTAAAAGTTTTTTCATAATCAGCAATTTTTTTAAACTGGTCAAGTCTAGGCTTATGAAAATTATATAGATTTTGAATTTTTAATTTTAGATTTTTTAAATCATTTAAATCACAAAGTCTTATAGCTCTTCTTCCAACTTTATCTTCATAAGCGGGGCCAATTCCTTTTTTTGTTGTGCCTATTGAGTCGTCACCCCTAGACTCTTCATTAACTTCATCAATTAATTTATGAATTGGTAAAATTAAACATACGTTTTCAGCAATAAATAAATTATTTGTATCTATAAGAATATTCTGCTCTTTGAGAGCATCAATCTCTCTAATTAAGGCCCATGGATCTAAAACTACTCCGTTCCCAATTAAACACTTTTTATTTCTAATAATACCTGATGGAAGCAGATTAAGTTTATATACATTTTTATCAACTTTGATCGTGTGACCAGCATTGTTACCACCTTGAAACCTCACCACAAGATCAGCTTTTGAAGATAGCCAATCTACTATCTTTCCTTTGCCCTCATCTCCCCATTGAGTTCCAACGATTGTATAAAACATTATATTTTTTTTATCTTTTTATTAATGTAAATGTGTGTACAAAAATATTTTTTTGCGAAATTTCTTATATCAGAAATTTCTCCAAAAAAATTAAAAACGATATAATTTTTATGAATTAAGCTCTTTTTGATTTTATCGTTAATACCAAAAGGTACCAATATTTTTTTTGCATTATTTTCAAAGGAAGACGCTCTTAAAACTGTATCCATAAAACAAGTAAATCCAACTGCAGACTCTTGTTTATTTTTAGTTTTTATTTTGTAACGACCGCCACTTGCCACCTCTCCTCGAACATTTTTAGCAAAAAACGTGAATTTTATACCATCATGATAATTTTTTTTATTAAATTCTGTGAGATCCAAAAATATTTGATCCTCTTTATGGAGATTTAAAAATTCAGCTATTTTAGCAATATTTTGTATTTCTTTTTTAACATCATCAGAAATTGATATTAAATCAATTTTTTTTTCTAAATCTATAAAATTGCCAGTAAAATTAAAAAGATTCTGTAAAAACAGTTTATCATTTTTGTCACTAATTAAATTTAGGGAATTCTTCTCATCTTTTTGTTTAATAAAAGTTTTCAACATCTTTAATTTTTTTATATCTTTAATTTTGATGAAAATTTCATCCAAAAATACTTTTGAGGTCAACTCAAGAGTTATATTTTTTATACCAATATCCCTTAAAGATTTATATGCTAAACTTATAACTTCAATATCCGCAAGTATTGACTCTGAACCAATTATTTCCGAACCAACTTGTAGGAACTGTCTTTCAGGTCTTAGCATGGTGCCTTTCTTACGCACTACTTCACCATAATAGCATAGCTTTACAGGTCTTGTTTTGCTTTTAAATCTTGATGAAGCTATTCTAATAATTTGAGGAGTAATATCATCCCTTATAAATAACTTAGGTTCTTTTTTTTTGGTTGCAATTAAAAAACTATTGCTACTTTTCTTTTCGTAAAATTCTAACAAAGGGGTTTTTACTAAATCAAATCCATTTTTAACAAAAATGTCAATTATTTTATTTTTATACTCATGCTCAACATTTGTATTAAAATCAATATGATCTTTAAATCCTTCAGGAATTAATTTTTTATTTTCCAAGTTTTTTCCGAATGTTTTTTTCTATATTTTTTGCAATTGTGTTAACTTTATTTAAATCATTTCCCTCAACAAGTATTCTTATTAAAGGTTCTGTTCCAGATAACCTAATTAACAATCTCATATTTTTATCTTTTAATTTTTTTTTGTTAATATTTTTAATATAATTAACAGTATTTTTTGATATTTTTTTATACGGTATGTTAATTTTGATTTGAGGAGAATTTTCATATAAATTAAAAATTGTACTAGCAGATTCCTTTAATTTAGAAATGATTTCTATAACTTTTAGAGCTGCTAACATACCATCACCGGTCTTTGAATAATCAGATAAAATTATATGACCAGATTGCTCTCCTCCTAGAAGAGAATTATATTTTTGCATTTCTTTAATTACATTAATATCCCCTACTGAAGAACGTTTTAAATTAACCTTAAATTTATTTAAAATATAATTTTCTAATCCTATATTTGACATAACTGTTGTAACGATCGGGTATTTTAATTTGTTTTTATTAAATTTTATTAAATGTTTAGCAAACAATGCAATAATTTTATCACCATCAATTTCAATTCCTTTTTCATCAACAATAATCAATCTATCCCCATCTCCATCAAAAGCAAATCCTATATCCGCCCTTTCATCAACTACTTTTTTAGATAATGCATTTGTATTTACTGCACCACAGTTATAATTAATATTTTTTCCATTAGGCTTGTCGTTGATAGAAATAACTTCATGACCTAGTTCCCAAAAAATATTGGGAGCTATTTCATAAGTTGCACCGTTAGCACAATCTAAAACTACTTTTAATTTTTTTGATTTAATTTGTTTATCTAATGTACTTTTTAAAAATTCAGAGTATCTCCCTGATGCATCTTCAAGCCTAATTGCCTTTCCAGTGTTTGAATTACTATTAATAATTTTTGCATATTTTTTTTTATTCAGAACTATATTCTCAATTTTTTTTTCTAATATAGAACTTATTTTGCAACCATCTGAATTAAAAAATTTTAGACCATTATACTCGTATGTATTATGAGAAGCTGTAATCATTACCCCAATATCTGCCCTTAATGTTTTCATTAGATGTGGCACTGCAGGTGTGGGTAGTGGCCCAACCAAGATTACCTCCATACCCATCGAGATAAATCCAGCTGTTATAATAGGCTCATACAGATATCCAGAGAGTCTTGTATCTTTACAAATAATAACCCTGGAATTGTTCTTTTTGCTTGATTTTAATAAATACCCTACAGTCTTGGAAATTTTTAATGCAGTCTCAGCTGAAAGTGGCTCTTTATTTACTAAACATCTTATGCCATCGGTGCCAAAAATTTTGCCCATAATGCCTTTTATTGAAAATATTCAATAAAATAAAGATATATGATTTATTTAATTTGGTTGAGGGGCGGTCGCACCCCCTGATTTTGGAACTGATGTTTTAGGAGTTGGAGAAACAGGAGAGCTATCATCAAAGTCATCACGAGATGGCTTTATTCCTTTAATCAAATCTTTAATCTCATCACCACTCAAAGTTTCATATTCTAATAAACCTTTAGCAACTGTGTGCAGTTCTTCAATATTATCCTGCAATATTTTTCTACAAACTCTATCTGCTTCATCAGCTAATTCTCGAACCTCTTCATCTATAATTTTTGCTGTTGAGTCAGAAAGATTTTTTGATTGTGCTACTGAGTGACCCAAAAATACTTCTTCGCTATCATTATTATATCTAAGATTCCCAAGCTTTTCACTCATTCCCCACTCAGTTATCATTTTTCTAGCAAGGTTTGTAACCATTTGAATGTCACTTGCAGCTCCGTTTGTTACCTTATCTTTACCAAAAATCATTTCTTCAGCAATCCTACCACCAGTTGCAATTACTAAGTGTGCTTTCATTTGATCAATTCGCATCGATAACTGGTCTCTCTCAGGAAGTCTCATAACCATTCCAAGAGCTCTACCTCTTGGTATAATTGTGGCTTTATGAATAGGGTCAGATGCTGGGGAGTGGAGTGTTGCAACGGCATGACCAGCTTCATGATAAGCTGTTAATTTTTTTTCATCTTCAGACATAACCATTGACCTTCTCTCAGATCCCATCATAACTTTATCTTTGGCGTTTTCAAAATCTTCTAATGTTACCATTCTTTTATTTTTTCTTGCTGCTAATAAAGCTGCTTCGTTAACAAGATTTGCTAAATCAGCTCCAGAAAAACCCGGAGTTCCTCTTGCAATAACTTTTGAGTCAAATTTTGGAGATACTTTTATTTTTTTAATATGCACTTTAAGTATTTTATCTCTTCCAATTATATCTGGATTAGAAACGGTAATCTGTCTATCAAATCTACCAGGTCTTAAAAGAGCAGGATCAAGAACATCAGGTCTGTTAGTTGCTGCAACAATGATAACACCAGCATTTGCTTCAAAACCATCCATCTCAACGAGTAATTGGTTTAAAGTTTGTTCTCTTTCATCGTTACCACCACCTAAGCCAGCGCCTCTATGCCTACCAACTGCATCAATTTCATCGATAAAAATGATACAAGGTGCGTTTTTTTTGCCTTGCTCAAACATATCTCTTACTCTACTAGCTCCAACACCTACAAACATTTCAACAAAGTCAGAACCTGATATTGAAAAGAAAGGTACATTTGCCTCTCCTGCAATGGCTCTAGCTAAAAGAGTTTTACCTGTACCTGGTGGGCCAACTAAAAGAGCTCCAGTAGGTATCTTTCCACCTAGTCTTGAGAATTTTTTAGGATCTTTTAAAAACTCTACAACTTCTTCAAGTTCTTGTTTTGCTTCGTCAATTCCTGCAACATCATCAAACGTAATCTTTCCAATTGCTTCATTCAATAGTTTTGCTTTAGATTTACCAAAACCCATTGCCTTTCCACCGCCAGATTGCATTTGCCTCATAAAGAAAATCCAAACTCCTATTAATAAAAGCATTGGAAACCAAGACAGAAGAACACTCAAAATTGGATGCATTGATCTCTCAGCTGGTTCAGCTATTATTTTAACCCCTGATTGATTTAATTTATCGACTAATTCTGGGTAATTTGGTGAGTATGTAGAAAAGGATCTTCCATCTTCAAAAAAACCTGAAACATTATTTCCAACTATTTTAACTTCTGAAATATTTCCATTGTCAGCAGCTATCAAGAAATCAGAAAAAGATATTTCTTTTGCCTGATTTGTTGATGAACTGTTTTGGAATAAATTGAAAAGAGCAATTAATAAAATCCCAATAACAATCCATAAAATAATATTTTTGCTAAAATTTTTCATTAATAACTATTAAATAGGAATTAAAAGTAAAAACACAATAGTTTTTGAGCTATTTTTTGGAAAATACCAGAAAATTGTCTTTTTTTTCTATTGATATACTTTTTAAATTAAAATTCTTAAAATTAGGTTTTTTGATTTCAGCCATAAATACAGCAATTTTTGCACTCCTTACTGTAAAGTTTTGCAATGAAAAATATTTTAAACTAATCAGTATTATTCGTTCAATAATCAAAATATCTAGTTTTAGAAGTTTGTTTATGTTAATTTTTAATTTGTTAAATGCAACAAAACTTAAAGTATCTAAAAAATATGTCAAAATCATATCTCTAAAAAATGGCATTTCTTTTTTTATAGTTAAAAAATCATTTCTGATAAGCTCATGATAGTTTTCACTTTCTAAAAAATTTCTCACCTTAACTCTAGTATAATTTAGGTCTTTATTAGATGGATCATTCAAATAAACTAAATTGTTTTTTTTATTAAAAGTAAGGATTGATTTTTTTGGTATTTTAATAAAAGGCCTTAAAAGTTGAATTTGATTAAAATAAGATAGTTCTTCCATAGATCCTAAACCTTCAAAGTTACTACCATTGACTTTCCTAATTAAATAGGTTTCAATGTTATCATCATAATGATGGCCCAAGAAAAGATGTAAGATTTTTTTTCTTTTACAAAAATTTATCAGACCATTAAGTCTATTATTTCTTGCTTCTGACATATTTTTTTTTGTTAGATTGTGTGTTTGAGCTCTTAAAATCACAGAACTTATATTCAAACTTTTTAATATTGCCCTAACCTGAAAAGATTCAATTTTTGAATTATGTCTAATTCTGTGATCAAATATTAGTGCAGATAATTTACCTTTTTTCAGCTTAATCCATTTATTTAATAAAAAAACAAGTGCTATGCTATCTGGTCCTCCAGAGACTCCTACGGCAACATGTGGATTTTTTTCAAAACAATTTATTTTTTTTAAAACAGAAAAAAATTTTTCTTCATTTAATGACATTAATTTTCATTGTTACATTCAAGGCTTTTGTTTATTTTTTCAGGATCAGAAGCAAACTTGCTTTCTTTGTAATTATTATTTAGAATTTCTAATGTTTTACAAGCCTCAGAGAGCTTATTCATCTCTTTGAGCGATTTTGACAATTCATAATACATTTCAGCAGCTTTTATGCTTTTTGGAAATTTTTGAACACCCTCACCAAATACAATTGCTGCTTTTCTAAAATTTTTTTCAAATTGATATATTCTTCCCAACCAAAAATGTGCAGATCCAGATAATTGATTATCGGGAAATTTTTCAATAAATTTTTCTAGATTAATCTTGGAATTTTCATATTTTTTTTTCATCATTTCATCTAATGCTAGTTGAAATTGTTCCTCAGGAGACAAACTATCTAATTCATTATTTTGAACTGGCTCCTCTATCTGTGTAGACACTGATTCATTTTCACTAATAATTTGAGATTGATTGTCTGATAAAACTAGTTTGCCAAGAGTGTTTTCTTCTTTTACAATTTCCAATGTATTGTTTCCATTTTTATTTGATGAATTAGTATTTATTGTCAAATTATTATTTTTTATTTCATCTAAATTTGAGTTAAAATCTTTTTCAATTTTATTAATATACTTTGATAAATCATCTAACTTGAATATAATTTCTTCAAATTGAAGGGTTAAATTTTTAATATCTTTTTCTAAATCATAAATTCTTAAATCAATTGAAGCAAATCTCTCTATATCTTGATCATTATTTTGATCATTATTTTTTGAGTTTATATTTTTTGGATCAAACGACTTATTAAAAACTGCTTTACTTAAATCATTTATTTCTTGAGTTATTCGATCAAGCTGTTGTTTAACGGTAAGAGCATCCTCACTCCGTAATTGATGGGAAGTTAAGTTTACAAATACTAAAATAATTAAAAATAGAATTAGTTTCATTCAATAATATTATTGTTTTTCTTTTAGACAAAAATAAGGCGCTATAATATTATAGCGCCATTATAAGAAAATTAACTAGTTTACTATTGTAACAGATCTTCTATTTTGTGCCCATGCACCATCATTAGAACCAACAACAGCAGGTCTTTCTTTGCCGTAAGATATAGTTGACACTCTGTCTGATGAAATTCCAAGACTTATGAGATAATTCTTTACAGCTTGAGCTCTTTTTTCACCTAGTGCAAGGTTGTATTCTCTAGTACCTCTCTCATCACAATGACCTTCAATTATAACAGATACATCAGAGTATTGTTTTAACCATGCAACTTGATCTTGAAGAAGTTCTTGAGCATCTGAGTCTAATTCAGAACTATCATAGTTAAAGAAAACTCTATCTCCTACATTAACAATTAAATCTTCTTGTGATCCAGGTTCTATTGAAGCTGAGTCAACACTAGAAGTTTCTGCAGTTGTAGTTCCACTTGAAGACACATCAGAGGATGACGAAGATGATCCCGATCCAGATGAATCTGCTGTATCTTTTGGAGTTGTTGAACAAGCCGCTAAAAAAAATACTAAAGTCGCGCTTGCTAGTAATTTTATAATCATACAAAAATCTCCCGATGTGTAATATCCTTAAAATGTTATGCTTTAATTAACATTTTTTTAATTAATTCATATATTTTTTTTAAAAAAAATCATTATTTTCTCTACAATTAATGCATTAAAGGAGACCATGCAGGGTCTGAACCTCCTAAAGGAGTGATAATTTTTCTTTCATTATAGCCAGTTAAATCTATTGAGTACAAATTTGACTCACCTCCTGCACCATCTGAAGATGTGCGTTCTTCTTTGAAGTACATTAAATATCTGCCATTTGGAGACCAAGTAGGTCCTTCAACATGAAATGATTTTGCAATCATTCTCTCGTTTGACCCATCAATTTCCATAACACCTATATAAAATTGTCCACCCTCTTGTTTTGTAAAAGCGATCATATCTCCTCTAGGAGACCAAACAGGTGTATAATAACTCCCTCTTTCTCTGCTTATTCTTTTGAGATTATTTCCGTCGTTGTCCACAATGTATAAGTGTCTTCTTCCTGTCCTGTCAGAATTAAAAACAATCTTCTTTCCATCTGGAGAGAAACTTCCTGAAACATCAATTGATGAATTATTTGTTATTCTTTTAGAAACTCTTGTTTGAAGGTCAAGGATGTAAATCTCAGAATTTCCCACATCAGGGTCAGAATAGGACATTACAATTTTGCTACCATCTGGTGAAAACCGAGGAGCAAAAGTCATTCCAGGAAATTCCCCTACTATTTCTTGTTGTCCTGTCTCTATATCAAATATAAAAACCCTAGGGCTGTTTGCCTTTACATAAGACATAAAGGTGATTTTTTGCGAATTAGGAGAAAATCGTGGAGTCAAAACTAAGTAAGATCCATCTGTTAAAAAGCGGTGATTAGCTTGATCCTGATCCATAATCGCTAGTCTCTTTTGTCTATTATCTTTTGGACCAGTTTCAGCAACATATACTATTCTTGTGTCAAAAAAACCACCTTCGCCTGTAATACGTTGAAATATTGCATCAGAGATAATATGAGCAACACGTCTCCAATTTTTTTTACTCGTTTGATATTTCTTACCAACTATTTGTTTTTGCGCAAAAACGTCAAATAATCTAAATTCAACAGAAATGTTCTCACCATTGGTTTCAATTTTTCCAGCCACCAAATGCTGAGCTTTAATTACTTTCCAATCTTCAAATCGAGGTTGGTTTGATAATGACTCAGAGGATTGAATAAAAGCTTTTTGATCAATTGGAATAAATAAACCTGATCTTTCGAGGTTATCAGAAATTACAGAAGAAATATTTTTACCAATTTTTTCCAACGAGGAAACTTGAGAAAATAAATCAGTTACTGCAATTGGTGTCGGTTTTACTGTGCCTTGACTAAGTGTTAATTCTAGGCTGTAAACATTAAATGTTATTAAGCTGAAAAATATTGAGAGTAGATATTTCATTTTATTGATAATTAATTTTTTATCCAACTATAATCAATTGTTATCTTTAAATCTTTCCATGATTCATATTTATTAAGAGGCAATTTAAGTTTTGAACAAAGCGGGTTATATAAGGTTGCCACTGCACTTTCCGTAATTGCTTCATAATAAGGATTACTCTTACTTATATTTGTGGCAATAATTTGTACAGTATCTTTTCTAACATTGGCTTCTCTATCAATTTTAGCACTAATTTTTACCATTTCATCCCCTACTATTTGGGTTCCAGCTCTAGGATTAAAGCAACTTCTTAATTGTTGAAGTACAAGGTCCATTTCAGAAATTGACACTTCTGAATTATTTTTTTGGTTTTCTTCTTTTTCTATAATCTCTTTTTCTTCAATTTCTTCATTATCTTCAATAGTATTTGCAATATCTTCATTTCTAAGGTCTTTTAGCATAGTAGCTAAATTAAAATCTGGTTCTGGTTTTTCTATTGGCTGTGGCTTTTCTATTATTTTTTTTTCAACTTTTTTTAAATCTGGTTTAATTTTATTTTCAATTTTTAAATCACTTTCTTGTTCAACTTTCTCTTGAATCTTTGGTTTCAGCTTTGGTTTTATTTTGTTCTCTTTAATAGTTTCAATTTTTTCAGTAATAAGATTGGCTTTCTCTTTGGATTGTATTTTTTCATTTTTATTTAACGATATTTTTTTTTGTTCTGGATTTTGAGGCAAGATATTATTATCAGGCTCATTTGTATTTACTCTTATATTTTTCTTAGGCTTTTCTCTTAACTCTACTTTTTGAATCTCAGTATTTTGTGCTGAGCTAAACTTTTTTTGTTTTATTGTTTTAATTTCTTTACTCTCAATTTCAGTATTCTTTTTTTTGGGAGTTAGCGAAGTAACATCTGAAATATTTAATATTTCAATTGGTATAACTTGAGGCATTGGAATTGTCTTTGGTTTAAAAAAATCTGGAAGACCAACAGCAAATAATAGAATTGATAAATGAAGCAAAAGAGAGAAATAAATACCGAGATGAGTAGGTTGAGAATTTTCTATAAAATTATATGTCTTATAATATAAAGACTGCATATTTATTTAATTATCAGATGGGTTTTGTGTAACAAGTGCTACCTTCACATATCCAGCAGAATTCACCAAAGACATGATTTCCATTATTCTTCCGTAAGCTACAACCCTGTCTCCTCGTACATAAATTCTTGCCTCTTTATTTAACTCGGTTATTGCATTTAATCTTGGAATTAAATTTTCAACCTCCACTTTAGACTCACCCAAATATATTTCACCACCTAGTTTAACAGTAATTTCAAGCGGGTCCTTCTGATCAGTTAGAGCTGAAGCTTTAACTTTTGGAAGATCGACTGGAATTCCAACAGTTAGTAAAGGGGCTGTAACCATAAAAACTATCAGTAAAACCAACATAACATCAACAAAAGGAGTGACATTAATCTCACTCATTTGTGAGTATCTTTTGCGTTTTTTTGATGAATGATTGCCAGGATTAATCAATTTATTTTTTCTCTAATTGTCTAAAAAAAATAGTAGTGAATTCATCCATGAACGTCTCTAGTGAAACAAAATATTTAGATAAATCGTTAGAAATTTTATTGTAAGCAACTACTGCAGGTATAGCTACAAACAATCCAAGTGCGGTTGCAAATAATGCCTCAGCAATACCAGGAGCTACAACAGACAGGTTTGTATTTTGTGCTACGGCTATTGATTTAAAACTATTCATAATTCCCCAAACAGTGCCAAATAATCCTATAAAAGGTGCGGTGGAGCCAGAAGTTGCTAAAAATGTTAAATTCTTTTCTACAATTTCACTTTCTTTATTGAATGTAACAACCATTGAACGTTGCATGCGATCTTTAAGAGATTCTAGATTTGGATTTATTTGGCCATCGTGAGTAGACTTTGTTTTTTTCCATTCTGATATTGCTGCACAAAATATTTTAGATTTGGGATCTAATTTATTAAAGTTTAGAGTCTCATATAAATCTTCAAAAGAATTCCCAGACCAAAAAATCTCCTCAAACTCTTTTTCCATCTGCTTTAACTGTCTCAACCTTAAAAGTTTAGAAACAATAATAGTCCAAGAATAAATTGAAGCTAAAATCAAAACTATAATAACTGATTTCACTACAAGATCTGCCGCCATAAATAATGCAAACATTGAAAAGTCTACATTTTCTGAGGCAATATTATTTATTGTGTTTACGTCTTCCATTACTCATTATCCTTAATCTTTTTTAAATCATCGCTGTGAACCATAATCCAAAAACCAGGTCTATTTTTTTCACATAATGCGATTACGGGAGTTTTGCCTTCATCCTTTGCGAGCCTTGCAGTATCATCCCAAAGTGACACAGCCGTATGCTTGGCTCTTAATTTACATTCTATGAAAAGCTCGTCATGAATTACATCGGCGCGTGTAACTTTTCCATTACCACCACTTAAAGGCGTTCTTTTACCTTTGAAGTAATTTGCAACATCTCTTTCTCTCTTTTTCCAAGCTTTATCAGGCATAATTTTCCTTTCGCTATACTGTCAACGTATTTAATACATCATCACTAACATCAAAATTTGAAGATACCGCTTGCACATCTTCGTTTTCTTCCAATATATTTAATAATTTAAATAATGACTCAGCTTTATCTTTTGAAATGGATATCTCATTTTCACTTTTCCAAATAAGTCCTGTAAAATTGGTAGGTCCAAATTTTTCAATAATTTTTTGATTCAGTTGATGCAAATTTTTTTGATCACAGTAAATGTTATATTCGTCTTCATTAATTTCATAATCTTCAGATCCATTTTCAACTATAAAATCGAAAAGTTCTTCTTCATTAATGTCATTTTTATTTAATGTGATACTTCCAAGTCTTTTAAAGCCAAAACTTACACTACCAGTCTCACCAAGATTACCTCCATATTTACTAAAAGTAGATCTTACTTCAGCTGCAGTTCTATTTTTATTATTTGTAAGCGCTTCGACAATTATTGCAACTCCATCAGGTCCGTAGCCTTCATATCTAACTTCTTCGTAATTACTATCAGGATCATTACCCTCACCTTTTTTAATTGCTCTTTCAATATTGTCTTTAGGCATATTAAGTGATTTTGCAGAACCAACTGCAGAACGAAGTCTAATATTTTTCTCGGGATCTGGACCTCCCTCCTTTACCGCTACAGAAATTTCTCTACCTAATCTAGAAAATATTTTAGCACGCTTCTTGTCCTGAGCACCTTTTCGATGCATGATATTTTTAAATTTGGAATGACCTGCCATAGTTCGTTATAAATATGTTGTTCGTTGTCAGTAAAGTAATTTAAGTAAAAGAATAATGTGGCATATATATGTAATTTTTTACATTTGAAAAGGCACTATTTTCTTCGATAATCCAGTAATATTGTCAGTTTCGATGAAGGTTCCACATAAAGTTATCTTATCGCCTGCAGGAACAAACCTACCCCCTGATCTATAACCTTTAATAAACAAATGAATTGGATTTTCTTTTTCCATACCTATTACAGAGTTATAATCGCCTGTCATACCTACATCAGTTTGATAAGCAGTTCCTGAATCTAAAATTCTAGCATCAGAAGTTGGCACATGAGTATGAGTTCCAAGAATAGCTGACACTTTACCATCAAAATAATGACCAAAGGCATTCTTTTCAGATGTCGCCTCTCCGTGCATATCAATTAAAATTGCATTACAAGTAGCGCCAAGTTTTTCTCTTTGCAAAAAATTTTTTGTAACACTAAATGGATCATCCAAAGATAGTCCCATAAACAATCTCAACATAATTTGAATAATTACAATTTTTTTGCCATTTGGTAATGTTAGTTCGTAGTATCCTTTGCCAGGAACTCCACTTGGATAGTTCAAAGCCCTGATAATTTGCGGACACTCTTCAATGTAAGACAACATTTCTTTTTGGTCCCAGGCATGATTTCCCAAAGTTATTACATCAACGCCAGCATCTAGAAGTTGATTTGCAATTTTTTTTGTAAGACCAAAACCAGCTGCAGCATTTTCAGCATTAACTATTAATACGTCTGGCTCATATTCATTTTTAATATCTGGAATTAACTCAGTAAATTTTTGTCTGGCCTCTTTGCCTACAATATCTCCTATAAAAATAATTTTCATAGAAATTTGTATAATTCTTTTTCGGTCAAAACAAAATCTAATTTGTAGTCAAATATCTCTTTTGGTAATTTTTCTTGTTTTTGATCATCAAAAGCAAATCCTACTGAATAAAAATTAAAATTTAATTTTTTTAGCTTGGCAAAAGTTCTATCATAAAATCCACCTCCATATCCCAATCTAAAACCTTTCAAATCAAAACCTAAGCATGGAACAAAAAATAATTGAGGGATTACATCATTCTTATCGTCCACTGGCTCAGGGATATTAAACTTTCCTAATTTAAAGGCACTATTTGAATTGGCCCTTTTAAATATTAATTGATTAGAATTTTTAACTATAACTGGAAATGATAAATTTTTTCCTAATTCAATAATCTCATTATTTAATTGAGTTGTCGAAATTTCTGATCGAATTGAGGCAAAACTAGCAACATCATTAATCTTTTCAAAGTCTATAAACTCTCTTAACTTATTAAAAACATTATAATTAAATTCTACAATTGCATTTTTTTTTATTTTATCTCTTTTTTTAGTTAAGATTTTTCTC
This sequence comes from uncultured Alphaproteobacteria bacterium, assembly GCA_902589095.1. Classification (GTDB taxonomy): domain Bacteria; phylum Pseudomonadota; class Alphaproteobacteria; order HIMB59; genus CACPNW01. The sequence goes on from CACIRR010000018.1 coordinate 18,819, forward strand.
AAATCCCTTTTTTGAGAAATAGGTGTGCTCATTTTAAAATAATTTTTTTGATTTCTAGAAGTTCATTCAATAGCTCATCTAAACTATTTTCAACCTTGGAAAGTTCTTCATTCTTATTATTTAATTCTGAATCTAGTTTTTTTATATTTTTATTGATTTCTTCAAATTCTTTATTTTTACATTCAATTTCTTTTTTTAATAATTCAATTTCTGCTTCTCTAGCTTTCATTTTATCTTTTAGTTCCAGAGTATCTTCCATTGAATCCTGGAGCTCTAAACTTATTAAAGTTGCAATTTTTAGATCGCTCACCTTACCATGCAAATTAGAAAATTTATCCCAATTATTATTTAATATTTCTACTGCTTTCAAAATTCTTTGTTTTTCCTCTTCCTTGTAGGATAATTTTAGTTTTTGATTATAAACATTAACCTCAATATCAGGCATTTTGCTCCTTAATAAAGTCTTCTAATTCTTCAGCGCTCTCTTTGATACCATTTTTCAATCTTAATATTTCTTCGCTAAGTTCTGCTATTTTTTTTTCGTAAGCGTAATCATTATCTAATTTCTCAGAAATATTTTTTATTTCATTAATAGTTTTTTTTAATAGAGATATTTTTTCTTCAATTTTCATATTTTTTTTATAATTTGATTATTTAAAAATGTCACTTTATTGCATTCAAATATTAGTGTAAAAGACTCAAAATACCGAGGAAATTTGAATAATAATAATACAACATCAAAAAAACTATCTCAATTAGCAAATTGTATACGTTTTTTATCAATTGATGCGGTTCAGAGAGCAAACTCTGGTCATCCAGGTATGCCAATGGGAATGGCTGATATTGCAACCGTTTTATTTAAAAATCATTTAAAATTTGATCCAAATAACCCAAAATGGATTGATAGAGATAGATTCGTTTTATCAAATGGTCATGGCTCTATGCTTCTATATTCAATTTTATATTTAACTGGCTATAAAGATATAAGCTTAAATGATATTAAAAATTTCAGACAGCTTGGCTTCCCTACAGCTGGACATCCTGAGTTTGGAGACTTAGAGGGAATTGAAACTACAACTGGTCCGTTATCACAAGGGTTATCAAATGCTGTCGGATTTGCGATGGCTGAGAGCAAACTATCATCATCCTTAGGTAAAGATTGTATAGATCACTATACTTATGTTTTTGCTGGAGATGGTTGCCTGATGGAAGGCTTAAGTCATGAAGCATGTAGTTTAGCAGGACATTTGAAATTAAATAAGCTTATAGTTTTCTTTGACGATAATTCGATTTCAATAGATGGTCCAATTTCTCTAAGTAGTAGTGATAATGTTGAATCTAGATTTTTATCATACAGTTGGAATGTTTTGAAAATAGATGGTCACAATCATGAAGAAATAAATGAGGCAATAAATAAAGCTAAAATTTCAGAACAACCTACTATTATTTCTTGTAAAACAAAAATTGGATTTGGTTCACCAAATAAAGAAGGGAGTTCTTCTTCCCATGGATCCCCTTTAGGAGGAGAAGAAGTAAATCTCACTAGAAAAAAATTAGATTGGAATAACGAAGAGTTTATAATTCCTGAGGAACTTCTCATGGAATGGAGAAGTTTTGCAAAAAGAAATGAAGAAATTATAAATAAATGGAAAAATATAAATAATGAGTTTGTAAATTCAACTCAATACAATAAATTTTTTTATACAAATTTAGATAATGAAATCAAAAAAGAAATTGTAAATTTTAAAACAACATATGCAAATGATGATACAAAATTTGCGACACGAAAAGCCAGTGAAAACTCACTTTTGTTACTTAATAAACATATAGATAATTTTATTGGCGGCTCTGCAGATTTAACAGGGTCAAATAACACTAAAACAAAAGATATGAATATTTATAATGCTGAAAACTATGCTGGAAGCTATGTTTATTATGGCATAAGAGAGCATGCCATGGCAGGCATTATGAATGGCTTGGCCTTACATGGTGGGATAAAAGCATACGGGGGAACATTTTTAGTTTTTTCTGATTATTGTAGACCTTCAATTAGATTATCTGCTTTAATGAAACTACCTGTAGTCTATGTTATGACTCATGACTCTATTGGTCTAGGAGAAGATGGTCCTACACATCAACCCGTTGAACACCTAGCAGCCTTAAGAGCAATTCCTAATTTAAATGTAATAAGACCTTGTGATATTATTGAGACTATTGAAGCCTGGGAAATTGCACTTGAAACTAAAGGACCAACAATTTTAGCATTAACTAGACAAGGTCTACCTACAAATAAAAGAGAAACATACAGTGAAAACTTAGTACAAAAAGGTGCTTATATCATAAAAAATCAATCAGAACATGATGCTTCAATTTTTGCTTCTGGTTCAGAAGTTGAAATTGCTGTTTCTGCTTCTGAAAAATTAAAAGAAGAAAATATTAATCTTAGAGTAATATCTTTTCCTTCAATGGAGCTTTTTGAAATGCAAGATTCAAAATATAAAAATCAAATAATTGATGATAAACCAAAGTTTGCCGTTGAAGCTGGGGTAATTAATGGGTGGGAAAAATATATCGACAATGACAATTTCATTGGAATGAAATCTTTTGGTGCAAGTGGGCCTTATAAAGATGTTTATAAACATTTTGGGATTACGGCCGAGCATATTTGTGAAAAAATTAAAAATAAATTTAATTAGAAAATAGAGAGGAAATTAAATGAAGGTAGCAATTAATGGTTTTGGAAGAATTGGAAAATTAGTTTTTAGAGCTTTTTTAGAAAAAAATTTAAAAGGTGTAGAAATTGTAGCTATTAATGAACTTGGCAGTTTGGACTCGAGTTTACATTTAATGCAGTTTGATAGCATTCATGGAAAACTTCCTGTAGAAATCAAGAAAACTTCCAAAGGTTTTAAATATAAAAATAAAGAAATTAAATTTTTTAGTGAAAGAGATCCAAAAAATCTTCCTTGGAAACAACTTAAGGTAGATGTTGTTTTAGAATGTAGTGGAGTCTTTGCAAGTAAAGAAAAAGCGAGTTCGCACCTAATTGCAGGAGCAAAAAAAGTTATTATTTCTGCGCCAGGCTCAAATGTAGATGCTACTATTGTTCAAGGTGTTAATAATGATATTTTGAAAAGCAATCACAATATTATTTCAAATGGATCTTGTACAACAAATTGTTTGGCACCAGTTGCAATGGTTCTTGATAAAAATGTTGGAATTGAAAGTGGTTTCATGACAACAATTCATAGCTATACTGGGGATCAAAGAACTGTAGATCAAACTCATAGTGATCTCAGAAGAGCAAGAGGTGCTGCAATTTCAATGATACCTACTTCAACTGGAGCAGCAAAAGCATTAAGTTTAGTTTTACCTAAATTAAAAGGTAGATTAGATGGAACAGCTATTAGAGTACCCACTCCAAATGTTTCACTTATAGATTTTACATTCACATCTAAGAAAAAAACATCTGTTGAAAAGATAAATGATTTTGTAACTAAAGCTTCAAAATCAAAACAATTAAAAAATATTTTAACTACCAACAACCTTCCACTAGTATCAATTGATTTTAATCATAATTCAAGTAGTTCTGTTTTTGACCTAACTCAAACTCAGGTTATAAATCAAAAATTTTGCAGAGTATTGTCTTGGTATGATAATGAATGGGGTTTTTCTAACAGAATGATTGATACGATGCTTGATTTCAAAAAATTCTTATAGGTGAAAAAGAAACTTAACGCTTTTACTGTAAATACACTCTCTCAAGCTGAAGTGATTATTTTAGAAGCAAAAGCTTATAAAATCAGACCTATACTGCATTTCAAAAACTACCTTTTAAAAGGCTTTGGATCTGATTTCATTTTAACTTTTCAAAAAATATTAAAATCTAGATTTGGAAATTCTAGCTTTAAAATTTTTGTAGATTGTGGTTTTGATAGTAGCCTTAGTATAAGTATGGCTACAAAAAAAATTGACTTTATTAAACTTAGAGGAAGTTTAGCTGTATTAAAAAAGGTCAAAAATATCACAAAAAAAAATACAGTTTTGTTAAACCCATCTTTTAATATAGTAGACTGCAGGCATTTAAAAAATGTAAATTTGAAATTTAAAAAACTATACTTTAGGGAAAAATAATGAAAATAGACGGCAATCAAATTAAAGTTGGAAATATACTAGAAATAAATTCAAAACTTTGGAAAGTATTGAAAACTCAACACACTCAGCCAGGCAAGGGTGGTGCTTATTTACAGGTAGAAATGAAGGAAATACGTGAAGGTACGAAAATGAATGAAAGATTTAGGTCTTCAGAGAGCGTGGAAAGAGCAATACTTGATGAAAAATTGTGTCAATATTTATACTCGGAAAATAATAAGTTTGTTTTTATGGATAATACTACATACGAACAAATTGAAATTGGCGATGATATAATTACAGATAGTCAGTCTAAGTTTTTAGTTGAAAATGATAATGTTAATCTTCAATTGTATGAAGGTTCAGTGGTCGGTGTAGAACTACCTGATAGTATAACTCTTAAAGTTGAAGAAACGGAAGCAGTTGTCAAGGGTCAGACCGCAGCATCTTCATATAAACCTGCAATATTGGCTGGTGGAATAAAAACCACTGTCCCGCCTTTTATAACTACTGATGATTTTGTAGTAATTAGTACGGCAGACTCAAGCTACATAGAAAAAGTAAAAAAATAATGCTGCCAGCAACAATAAATATATTTGAAAAAGCAGCAAGAAAAGCTGGTAGAATACTTAGTAGAGATTTTGGTGAAATAGAAAACTTACAAATTCAATCAAAGAGTGTTGGTGATTTTGTTACAAGTGCTGATTTAAAAGTTGAACAATCAATTTTAGAAACATTAAAATATTATTATCCTGATGCTAACTATTTAACTGAAGAGTCTGGTC
>CACIRR010000019.1 GCA_902589095.1 uncultured Alphaproteobacteria bacterium
TTGTTATAAAATCGAACAAGATGAGTAATAGATTAATTTTAATAGATGGCTCTGCCTATATTTTCAGAGCATACTATGGGTTGCCACCAATGAATAGACCAGATGGTACACCCATAAATGCAGTCTTTGGCTTCACCAATATGTTAGTTAAGCTCATTGAAGATTATAGAGAAGATAAAATGATTGTGGTATTTGATGCCGCAAGAGAAAATTTTAGAAATGAAATATTCAAAGATTACAAAGCAAATAGAGGAGAAACCCCAGAAGACTTAATTCCTCAATTTGATATTATAAGAGAATGCGTCGATGCTTTTAATATCCCTCAGATCGAAATTGAAGGTTATGAAGCTGACGATATAATAGCCACATATTGTGAATTATCAAAAAAAGAAAAAGTTGAATCTATAATAGTTTCTTCAGATAAAGATTTAATGCAATTAGTTAACGAGAATGTAACAATGCTGGATCCCATGAAGAATAAAAAAATTGGAATTGATCAAGTGATTGAAAAATTTGGCCTACCACCCGAAAAGGTGATTCAAATCCAAGCTTTAACCGGAGATAAAGTTGATAATATCCCTGGCGCACCTGGTATTGGACCAAAAACGGCATTAACACTTATTGAAGAATTTGGTGATGTTCAGTCTTTAATTAAAAATGCCATAAAAATTCCACAAGAGAAAAGGAGAAATGTAATACTTGATAATAAAAAGGAAATTTTAATCAGTCTTGAATTAGTAAAACTAAAAAAAGATATTAATCTGCCTGTGAAAATAGATGATATTCATTCTTATTCTTCAATTGATAAAAATGAAAAACTTTCAGAGTTTTTATCAAATCAAGGCTTTAAAAGTATTGCAGAAAGGTTAAAAAATAATTCATTTATTAACACACAGTCAGAAAAAAAATCTGAAAATAAAAAAATAAAAAATTATCTTTTAATCTCTTCTGCTGAAGAACTAGATAAACTGAATAGTGCTATCAAACAAAAAGGATGGTGCGCCATAGATACTGAAACTAATTCTTTAAACATCGAGGATGCAGAACTTGTAGGGGTTTCGATAGCTATAAATGAGGATTCTGCCTACTATATTCCTGTTAATCATAAACATTTAAAAGATAATAAAAAAGTTAAAGATCAAATTAAAGAAGTTACCTTAATTAAATTTCTGAAACTAATATGCAATGATAAATCTATTTTAAAAATTGGACATAATATAAAATATGATCTGAGAATTTTAGATAAATACGATGTAAAATGTAACTCAATTGCCGATACAATGCTATTATCTTATGCAATCGACAATGGTGTAACGAAGCATAATATGGATGACTTAGCATATTTGCATCTAAATCATTCTAATATAAAATTCAAAGAACTTGTTGGATCAGGCAAAAAAGAAATAACATTTGATTATGTTGAAATAAATAGAGCACTCGAGTATGCAGCAGAAGATGCATTGATTACACTAAAGCTTTATAATTTTTTAAATAAAAAAGTTAAAATTGAAAAAAATAATTTTGTGTACAATGAAATAGATTTGCCATTAGTAAATACACTGTCACAAATTGAAAAAAATGGAATTAAAATAAATACAAATTATTTAAATGAACTTAGTAAAGAATTTGAAAAAGAAAGTTTAAGTTTAGCAAATAAGATATTTAAGTTAGCTGGCAAAGATTTTAACATAGGGTCACCAAAGCAACTTGGTGAAATTTTATTTATTGAATTAAAGATTGCTGGAGGAAAAAAAACTAAATCAGGCACTTTTTCAACAGATGTAACAACTTTATCTGATTTATCTGACCAAGGTTATGAAATTGCAAGTTTAATTTTAGAATGGAGAGAATTAACTAAGCTGAAATCAACCTACACTGATGCTCTACAAAAACAGGCAACAAAACATCAATCTAGAGTTCACACATCTTATGGTATCGCAAATACACTAACTGGAAGACTAAGCTCAAATGATCCAAATCTCCAAAACATACCTATACGAACAGCCAATGGAAGAAAAATTAGAAAGGCTTTTATTTCTGAAGAAAATAAAATTCTTATGAGTTTTGATTATTCACAAATAGAATTGAGACTTGCTGCAGAAATTTCTGGTGATAAAAATTTCATCGAAGCTTTCAATAACAATGAAGATATCCATAGCTCTACAGCATCGCAAATATTTAGTGTTGATTCAACAAAACTTGACACTGAAATGAGAAGAAAAGCAAAAGCAATTAATTTTGGTATTTTATATGGAATAAGTCCATATGGTTTGGCAAAACAATTATCAGTAACTAATTCTGAGGCAAAAACCTACATTGAAAATTATTTTAAAAAATATCCAAATATTAAACAATATATGGATACTCAAATTGAGTTTGCAAAAACAAATCTTTATGTAGAGACTATGTTTGGAAGAAGATGTAATGTTAAAAATATAAATGATAAAAATTTTGCAGTAAGAGGATTTGCAGAAAGACAGGCTATTAATGCTCCTATTCAGGGTACTGCTGCTGATATAATTAAATTAGCTATGATAGAGTTTGATAAAATTATAAAAAATGGTGAGTTAAAAGCTAAAATGCTATTACAAGTTCATGATGAACTCATATTTGAGATTGACGAAGCAGAAAAGAATTCTTCAGTTAAAAAAATCAAATTTGTAATGGAAAATATTCATTTACAATTTAAAGATTTTCAAGTTCCTTTATTAGTTGATTATGGTTTTGGTAAAAATTGGGGAGATGCGCATTAGAAATTTTCTTCAAAAGAATTCATGGCAAGCCATTTTTCCAGCTCATGATACCCGCCAATTTTTTCACCATTAATAATTATTTGAGGAAAAGTTCTTGCATTAGGAAACTTTTTAAAAAAATCATCCCGTGTATAATCCTTGTCTAACATATGTATTTTTGGATTTTCATTAGCTAAGCGAATTTTTGCTTTGTCACAAAAAATACAGTTTGTTTTTGAATAAATTTCGACGTCCATCTAAAAAGCATCATCAAAGCTGAGCGCTCTATCACTAGGTCTTTGATATTCAGAAACTCTTTTTTCAAAGAAATTTGTTACATTTTGAACATCTAAAGCACGCATAAAATCAAATGGATTTTCAGTATTAAATACTCTCTCGAACTCAAATAAATCAGCTATTCTATCAGCGACTGCTTCAATATATTGACACATTAGATCTTGATTCATTCCAATTAAATCAACTGGAAGAGCATCTCTTACAAATTCTTTTTCAAATGAAACTGCCTCTCTTACAATTTCTTCAAACTGAGATTGAGGAACATCGTTTGGAATTAATGATAGGTCTGCTATATCAGCATTCGTGAGTGTGTTATTATTAAACTTATCTCTTAGTGTCTTAAACATAAGAGCTGAGAAACTAAAGTGCATACCTTCATCTCTTGCGATCCAATCATTCGAAAGTGCTAAGCCTGGTAACAAACCTCTTTTTCTGAAGTAATAGATTGCACAAAATGATCCGGCAAAGAACAAACCTTCAACAAGACCAAAACCTATTAGTCTCGTTAAAAGGTTTTGATTTCCATTTAACCATTTTGAAACCCATTGGGCTTTGTGATTAATACATGGCACATTTTGAATTGCATCAAAAAGCAAATCTTTTTCTTTTTGATCTTTAACATAAGCTTCTATTTGCAAGCCGTACATTTCTGCATGAATAGACTCATTGAGCATCTGCATAGAGATAAAACATCTAGCTTCAGGAATTAAAATTTCTTTGTAAAATCTACTTGCGAGATTTTCATTTATCATTGCCTCAGAATTAGCAAAGTAAGCGAGAACATGTTTTATAAAATGCTTTTCTCCATCATTTAAAGTCTCAAGATCTCTCAAGTCATCGTGAAGTGAAACTTCCTCTGGTGTCCAAAATGCTTGTATATGAAGTTTATACTTTTCCCAAATATCTTGATGTTTTATTGGAAAGATTGATTTTACCCCTTTTGATATCATTATTTACACTCCTCTAAGCACTACAAGTTAAACATTCTTCTGGTTCATTATTATTTATCTGAGTTTTTACAAAATCTTCTTTAGCAGCTCTTTCGGAAGATACCGTTACTTTAACAGCATCAACAGCAGATCTACTTCTCAAATAATACATCCCAGTTTTTAAACCTTTTTTCCAAGAATACATATGCATCGAATTTACCTTTCCAAAAGTTGGTGTTGATAACCACAAGTTCATGGATTGGGTTTGATCAATAAATGGTGCTCTATCAGCTGCCATATCAATAACTGTTTTCTGTGAAGTCTCCCAAACTGTTTTATATATTTCTTTTAAATCCGACGGGAAATTAGATATGTTTTGAACAGAACCATTCTCTAATATAATTTTATCACGCATTTCTTTATTCCACAGATTTCTCTTTGACAGAGCTTTTACTAGATGTCTATTAACTAATAAAAATTCTCCAGACAAAGTCTGCCTTTTATATATGTTAGAAGTTTGAATTTGGAATGTTTCAGTGTTACCTAAAATTATACCAGTTGAAGCTGTTGGCATACAAGCTGTTGTAAGAGAGTTTCTTACACCATCTTTTTTTATTTTTTCTCTAAGTGTTTCCCAATCCCACATATCAGATGGTTTGGAGTTCCACATATCGAATTGAAATTTTCCTTCAGATAATGGCGATCCTTTAAAAGTTGAATATGCACCTTTTTCTTTAGCAAGTTCATGAGATGCCTCTAGTGCACCAAAATATATTGTTTCAAATATTAGTTTGTTTATATTCTTAGCTTCTTCACTCTCATATGCTATATCAAGTTCAAAAAAAACATCAGCAAGACCTTGTATACCAAGTCCTATAGGTCTATGTTTACTATTTGATGTTTCAGTTTTTTCTGTTGGGTAGAAATTTATATCAATCACCTCATCTAAGTTTTTTGTTGCTAACTTAGCAGTCTTGTAAAGAGCTTCATAATCATATTCTTTACTCTTTTTATTTTTTGATTTTTTAACAAATTTTGGTAGTGCAATAGACGCAAGGTTGCATACAGATGTTTCTGATTTATCAGAGTACTCAACTATCTCTGCGCATAAATTTGAAGATTTAATTACACCTATGTTTTTTTGGTTTGATTTGTTGTTTATGGAATCTTTGTAGAGCATGTAAGGTTGTCCAGTTTCAATTTGTGCTTCGATGATTTTAGACATTAGATCTCTTGCTTTTATTTTTTCTAAATTTGGCATTTCTTTTTCATATTTTTCATACAAGGCCACAAAATCATCACCAAACGTATCAGAGAGACCAGGGCATTCATGTTCACTCATTAAGGTCCAATCTCCATCTTCTTCGACTCTTTTCATAAATAAATCAGGAATCCAAAGGGCATAAAACAAATCTCTTGCTCTAAATTCTTCAGCGCCGGTATTTTTTCTTAATTCTAAAAATTGCTCAATATCAGCATGCCATGGTTCCAAATAAACGGCGAATGACCCTTTTCTTTTTCCTCCCCCTTGATCAACGGATTTAGCAGTTTCATTAAATATTTTTAAGAAAGGAATTAAGCCATTAGATTTTCCATTTGTAGATTTTATTCTACTTCCGCTTCCTCTGATATTATGCGCATGCATACCAATTCCACCAGCTGTTTTTGAAATGAGAGCACAATCTTTAATTGTGTTAAAAATACCTTCAATAGAATCATCCTCCATACCAATTAAAAAGCATGAAGATAATTGCTGCATTTTAAGACCACTATTGAACAAGGTAGGAGTTGCATGAGTGTAATAGCCATTAGAGAGACTATCGTATGTTTCTTTTACTTTATCAAAGCTAAAAGAGTCTCCTGAGACTGTTAGGGCAACCCTCATCCATAAATCCTGTGGTCGTTCCACAGTTTTATTTTCAAATTTTAATAGGTAGGCTCTTGTTAGAGTAGTAAATGCAAAATAATCAAAATTATAATCTCTATCGTAATCAATAATAGACTCTATATCTTCAGCACTAGCCATAACTTTGTTGTAATATTCTTCTCTTAGCAAGCCATCATCATACAGGTTTTTTGTTGCAATTATAAAACCAGGAGTATCTTTATGAAGTGAGTTTGCTTTAATTCTTGCAGCTAAGTAAGAATAGTCAGGATGCTCAACAGTTAAAGAAGCTGCTGTTTCGGCAAGATACGTGTCAATTTCTGTGGATGTAATTTCATTGTAAAGTCCTGGTACTGCTTTTTGCACAACAACAATAGGATCTATATTCAATCCAGTAGATAATACTGAAACTCTGTTAGTAATTTTATCTAGAGATATTGGTTCTTTATCTCCATTTCTTTTTGTTACTGCCATTGAGGATGCTTTAGCCCCTACTTGCTCTTTCAGTTTTTTGGTATGGTATCTAGAAGCAGCCCTTTGCTCTCTGTAAAGAACATAGGCTCTTGCTACTTTGTGATGTTCATCTCTCATTAAAGCTAATTCGACTTGATCTTGAATATCTTCAATATGAATCATGTCTCCATCAGCTATTCTTCTTGTGAGAGCGGATACAACTTTATGTGTTAATTCTTCGACTGTTTTGTGGATACTTTCTTCTTGTTCTTTATCTTTATCTTTATTATTTCTAATTTTTGTTTGAGCTAAAAAAGCTTTTTTTATTGCATCTGATATTTTATCAGATTTAAATGAACTAATTGAGCCGTCTCTTCTAACTACATTGAGACTTAATAAATTTACACTTTTCTCATTCTCTTTTTTTTGTGATACCTGTGGGTTGTCTGCCATTTATATTTTATCCATTTTTAAAATTTTATTGTCGAAAAACACAATATGTAGTGTCGCCGTATTTCGACAATACAATATTTGGTCAATATCGCAATAAGAACAAAACATGAACATTAATATATTTTATGCCCATGTCAAACCTATATTTAAGTGAAAATAAATTTTATCAAACAAGTAATTGAAATTAATGTGTTTAGTTATTAACCTTTGTCACATATTATTAAATTTAAGTGTAAATTTATTTTAAATTTAAACTTATATTTGCCACAAAATCTAGGTAAAAATTGCTATGCCAACAATTGCACTAGTTGATGATGAAAACTCGATTCGAACTTCTGTTTCTTTAGCACTTGAAACCGATGGTTTTCAAGTTGATGTTTTTAATAATGGTGTTGAGGCTCTAGAAGCGCTAGAGAGTAAACATTATGACTTAGGGCTTTTTGATATTAAAATGCCAAAAATGGATGGTAACGAACTTTTATCTAAGGTCAGAAATAGTAAAATTGAAACTCTTAAAAACATGCCTGTTATTTTTCTTACTTCTAAGGATCAAGAACAAGATGAAATTATTGGTCTGAGAATGGGAGCTGCAGATTATATTACAAAACCTTTTTCACAAAAACTTTTGAATGAAAGAATTAGAACTGTTTTAAGAATATATCAAAATAGAAGCGCAGACACCACTTATGTCGAAGATAAAACTAATCACACTCTTATTAAAGGTGATCTAGAATTAGATGATTTAAAGCAATTGTGTTTTTGGAAAAATCAAATGGTCGAACTTACTGTTGCTGAGTTTAATTTAATTAAATCACTTGCTAAATATCCTGGTGTTGTCAAAGATAGGAATCAACTAATGGATGCTATGTATGGAGATAGTATTTATGTTGATGACAGAACAATAGATAGTCATATTAAAAGACTGAGAAAAAAATTTAAAACATTCGACTCTTCTTTTGATCAAATCCGCACAAGGTATGGGTCAGGTTACTCATGGCGTGAATAAATTCAGTAAATTAGCTTTATACAATTTACCTTTATCAATACAAATCTTATCAATAAATGTTTTCATTACCTTGATTGGTTTTGTTTTTTTAATTTTCTTTAATTATTTCCTCATCGTAAATGACGATGAATTAGAAAATAAAAGAATTGATGCAAACAAACAATTATTCAGTATCCAATCTTTTCTCGAAAAAAATTCAATAATAAGAGTACCTTTGTTTAATGATAATTGCATAGGTGAAAATTTGGACACTTGTGAAAAGGAAGATGAGTTTGAGTTATCTGATCCAGTTTTAGAGCCTAAAATAACTCAAGAATTTATTCTTAATAAATACTCAGAATCTGAATTTAATATAAAGGTTTACAATGAAGATTGGATAAGATTAGTCGATACTTTAGATTTATATGACTCGTCAACAGTTCAGGAGTCAGACCTTTTAGAAGATGAATTAACTACAAATAATTTAAATATATTGGAGTATTTTAGTCAAAGTTATCTAAATTTTTTTTTAAATTACAACGATTATTTAGTTAAAAGAAAGTTCTCAGGATTAATTACAAAAGAAAAGTCAGAAATTTCTTATGTTTCTGAGAGTATTAAAGAACAAGTTGTAAAACAGTATTATATTGAGGATGACAGTCAAAATATACTACAGCTAATAACTGCACCAATTAAAAGCAATAATAAAGTTTTTGGTGTGATAATATTAAACTATCCAATTACTAATCAAGTAAATAATTTGGGATATGTCTCTCTTAATATTTTTTATTTCTTTATATTATTTGTAATTATAATGATTTTAATGTCATTAATATTTTCTCAAAGTTTGGTAAGTCCAATAAAAAGGTTATCAAAATTAGCGATTCTAGAAAGAGAAAGGGTGAGTAATAACAGAATAGTTTATCCAAACAGAAAAGATGAAATAGGTGTTCTCTCAAAAGAAATTCAAAATATGTCTGTGGGATTAAAGTTACAAATACAGCAACTAGAAAAATTTAGTGCTGATGTATCACATGAGTTAAAAAATCCTCTTACAAGTCTTCAATCAGCTATGGAATTAATTGATAAAGAAACAGTTAGCAGAGAGAATAAGCAAAAACTCTATAAAAATATGCTTAATGACATAAAAAGAATGAATCAGTTAATATCTGATATATCAAAATTTACACGCCTAAAAGCAGAAATAGAATTGGAAAAAAATCAATTTATTGATTTAAATTTATTTCTTGATGAATTGCCTAGCATGTTTGCAAATAATCAGAGAGAAATTAAATTGATTGTTAATCAATGTGAAGAAAATATAGAGTTACTAGGCAATAAAAATAAATTAATTCAGGTATTTGTAAATTTAATCGAAAACAGTATTTCTTTATCTCCTAAACAATCTAAAATTCTCATTGAGGTTAAAAAAATAAATAAAAAAATGATTACTATTAAAATTTACGACCAAGGTATGGGTATTGAAAAAAATGCCTCAGAGAAGGTATTCGATAGATTTTATACTGACAGACATGAAAACTATAAAAATCATACAGGTCTAGGCTTGTCTATTGCTAGAGAAATTATCACACATATGGATGGGAAACTTCAGCTGGATAAATCAGAAAAAAGTGAATACTCTGGAGCTTGTTTTTTGATTATTTTACCTATAAGACAATCTTCTTAAGAGAATTATAATAACAACTACCAATTATATAGGGAAGAAAATGAGCCAAGATTACAAAGTAAAAGATATAGAGCTTGCTGAATGGGGTTTAAAAGAAATAGCAATTGCAGAAACTGAAATGCCGGGATTAATGGCTCTAAGAGAAGAATATGGAAATAGTAAGCCACTTGAAGGCGCAAGGATTGTTGGATGCCTTCATATGACAATACAAACAGCAGTTTTGATTGAAACACTAATTCATCTAGGTGCCTCAGTTCGCTGGAGTTCTTGCAATATATTCTCTACACAAGATCAAGCGGCTGCAGCAATAGCATCAAAAAACATTCCTGTGTTTGCTTGGAAAGGTATGTCTGAGGAAGAATTTTGGTGGTGTATTGAGCAAACTCTTCAAGGTCCGGATGGATGGAAACCAAATATGATTCTAGATGATGGCGGGGATGCAACTCAAATAATCCATGACAAGTACCCAGAGCTATTAACAGAGATTAGAGGTTTATCAGAAGAAACTACTACTGGCGTTCATCGTTTAAAAGATATGGAAAAAAAGGGCTTACTGAAAGTTCCTGCTATTAATGTAAATGACTCCGTTACAAAATCTAAATTTGATAATTTATATGGATGTAAAGAGAGTTTAGTGGATGGTATCAGAAGAGGGACGGACGTGATGATGGCTGGTAAGGTAGCGGTTGTTGCAGGTTATGGTGATGTTGGAAAAGGATCTGCTGCAAGTTTAAGAGGTGCAGGTGCTAGAGTATGTGTAACAGAAATTGATCCCATCAATGCATTGCAGGCAGCCATGGAAGGATATGAAGTTGTAACTATGGATGATGCTTGTTCTTATGCAGATATTTTTGTTACGGCTACAGGGAATGTCGATGTTATTACTTTAGATCATATGAGAAAGATGCGTGATAGAGCAATTGTTTGTAATATTGGTCATTTTGATAATGAGATTCAGACTGAAGCATTGAGAAATTACAAGTCAGATGAGATAAAGCCTCAAGTAAGAGAGGTTGAATTTCCTGATGGTAAAAAAATAATTCTTTTATCAGAAGGGCGCCTTGTTAATTTAGGAAATGCTACTGGGCACCCAAGTTTTGTAATGAGTGCATCCTTTTCAAATCAAGTAATTGCTCAAATAGAGTTGTGGGAAAACTATAAAAATTATGAAAATAAAGTTTATGTTCTTCCAAAAAAACTTGATGAAAAAGTAGCAGCTCTTCATTTAAAAAAAGTTGGGGCAAAATTGACTGAGCTTAGCGAAAAACAAGCCGATTATATTGGTGTTAGTCAAGTTGGACCTTTCAAAGATGAAACATATCGATATTAGGAGGAATAAATGAGACCTTATTTTTTTACAAGTGAATCAGTTTCAGAGGGTCACCCTGATAAAGTCTGTGATCGTATATCAGACATGGTTGTTGATACATACTTGTCATCAGGAGATCCTCAAACTCGTGTTGCATGTGAAACGCTTACAACAACAAATAAAGTAGTTTTAGCTGGAGAGGTAAGAGGGCCGTCGATCTCAAAAGATCAAATTATTTCTCAGGTAAGAGAATGTATTAAGGATATTGGTTACGAACAAGAGGGATTTCACTGGAAAAATTGTGAAATAGATTACCATTTACATCCTCAATCTTCAGATATTGCAATGGGAGTTGACTCTGGAAGTAATAAAGATGAAGGAGCTGGAGATCAAGGTATTATGTTTGGATTTGCATGTAAAGATACAGATACTTTAATGCCAGCGCCAATTCATTATTCTCACCAAATTTTATATAAAATGGCTGAGGCTAGAAAAAACGGATCTGCACCTGGCTTAGAGCCAGACTCAAAAAGTCAAGTAACAATGCTGTATGAAAATGGAAAACCAACAAGAGTAACCTCATTAGTAATATCATCACAACATAAAGAAGGCTTGTCACCAAGTGATGTAAAAGAAATTGTTAAGCCTTATGTTTATGAATGCATACCAAATCAATTACTTGAAGACCTCAAAGATGAAGAATTTTATGTTAATCCAACTGGAAACTTTGTCATTGGGGGTCCTGATGGTGATTCTGGTTTAACTGGTAGGAAAATTATCGTAGATACTTATGGGGGTGCTGCGCCTCATGGAGGCGGCGCTTTTTCAGGAAAAGATCCCTCTAAGGTTGATAGATCTGCTGCTTATGCAGCTAGGTATTTAGCTAAAAATATAGTTGCAGCTGACCTTGCAGATCAATGCACAATTCAACTTTCATATGCAATTGGAGTGTCAAAACCTATTTCGGTTTATGTTAACACTAATGGAACTAATAAAGTTGATGAAAAAAAAATTGAAAGTTCTGTTCAGGATATGTTTGATTTAAGTCCAAGGGGAATAAGAGAGCAACTAAGACTAACGAATGCTATTTATATGCCAACATCAGCTTATGGTCATTTTGGAAGAACACCAACTGATGAAGGACATTTTTCTTGGGAAAAAACTGACTTAGTTGACTCCTTAAAAAGCTTATTATAAATTTGAAGGAGAAAACATTAACTCTTGATTTGCCTGGTCTTGAAAAATTTGGTGAAAAATTAGCTCACAACTTAGATCATGGAAACATTTTATGTTTATTTGGAGAATTGGGTTCAGGAAAGACCACCTTTGCAAGAAGTGTCATCAGATCAATATACAAAAAACAAAATTCTGAAGCACCTCATTCAATAAAGAGTCCATCATTTCCAATCTTAATTACTTATGAAGTAAATAACATTGAGATTTATCATTACGATTTGTACCGTATCTCAAATACTAGTGAATTATTTGAGTTAAATATTTTTGAAAATTTAGAAAATTCAATAACTCTTATAGAATGGCCAGAAATCATTTTAAAAGAAATAAAAAGTAAAAAATATTTTTCTGTAAAATTTGATATTATTGATAGTTTTTCAAGAAAGATTAATCATAACATAATTCTATAACGGTGGTAACATTAAACTTAAACGAATTAAACCAAATTGAAAGTGGTGCATCAAAAAAGAAAATTTATAGATTTAAAAATGAAAATACAAAAAATATTCTTGTAGATTTTTCATATAGCTTTAGTGACTACTTATCATTTATAAATGTTCATCAATTTTTATCGAACGTAAATATATCTATTCCAAAAATATTTGACACTAATCATAATGAGAAACTTATTCTTATGGAGGACTTTGGTAATGATAGATATGATAAAATAATAACCAATTACGATGTTAGGCAATTACTTGTTAATGCTATCGACTCACTAATAGCAATTCAACACTATGATAAACCATTGATAGCAGATGGATTTAAAGAATATAATTATTTAAATTTTAAAGAGGAAATCATTGAATTTGTTGACTTTTATTTGCCTTTATTAAAGACTTCATCTGATCAGATGGAGGAATTTTTACAAATTTGGACATCAGAGTTTAACAAACTGAACTTTCATTGGAATTCTTTTGTTCATAAAGATTTTGAACTATCAAATTTAATGTATTTACCAAACAAAGATAATCATTTGAAATGTGGAATACTTGATTTTCAAAATGCTTTTATTGGTTTTCCAGGATGGGACCTCTTTTCTCTTCTAGAAAATCCAAGAATAAATTTTGAGGATAAATATAATCAAGAATTAATTGAATATTTTTATTATAAATCAGATCAAAAGATATCTTATAAAGATTTCATTATGCAATATTTCTTTCTTAATACAGCAAGACAAACAAGAATAATTGGAAGATGGGTAAGTTTGGATAAGAAAAATAATAATAATTTCTATCAATCAAGTTTTCATTCAGTTACCATTAAAAGACTAAAAAATAGTTTGTATAATCTTCAAAACAAACAACTAAGTCATTTATATAAAAAAATTTTAAAAAATGAAAAATTTTAGTTTAATGATTTTAGCCGCAGGCTATGGAAAGAGAATGAAGCATTTAACTAAAGAAGTGCCTAAACCTCTGCTTAAAATAAATGATAGAGAATTGTTAAGTTATAATATTGAATTTTTTTTAAATATAGGCTGTAATAAAATTGTTATTAATACACATTATCTTCATAATGAAATAAAAATATTTGTAGAAAAAAAATTCTCCAATAACAATATTAATCTAATTTTTGAGCCTGAATTATTAAATACAGGTGGTGGTATTAAAAATGCTTTGAGTTATTTTGGTGAAAAAAATTTTTTAGTAACTAACTCTGATATTTTATGGAATGACGATAATAGAAAAGATATTAATGATTTCATTTCTGAATATCAAAATATTAAATTTTGTAAATTACTCCTTGTTGAAAATAAAAAATTTAAAGGTTTGAAAAAAAAAGAAGGTGATTTTAAATTAGAAAACAGTTTGATTTCAAGATGGAAAAAAAATGATCCGCATTTATATTTTTCGGGTTTGCAAATAATAAATCCTAATATATTTTCTCAAATCAAGCAATATTCTTTTTCGATGAATTTGTTGTGGGATATATTGATAAAATATAATCAGTTACAAGGACAAATTTCTAATTCAGTAGTAACTCACATAGGGGATATTAATTCCTACAATCAAATAAATAAAATTTAATACTTGAATAAAAAAATTTAGTGCTTACTTTCTTGCTATGACAACACATACTGTTAAAGATGATAACTTTGATGATGAAATCAAATCTTCAAAAGTGCCAGTTCTTGTAGATTTTTGGGCTGAATGGTGTGGTCCTTGCAAGACCATTGGGCCTATTCTTGAAGAAATTGGGACAGAAAAAAAAGATAAACTAAAAATACTTAAACTAAATGTTGATGAAAATCCTCAAACCCCTCAGAAATTCGGTGTTAGAGGAATACCAACTCTAATGCTTTTTAAAGATGGAAACCTTGTTGATACAAAGGTTGGAAGCCTCCCAAAAAATATGCTTGAGTCTTGGTTGGAACCAAATCTATAAGTAATTTTTTCTAATCTTACCTATTAAATATAGAGAGCCTGTAATCAGGATATATCTATTTGAACTTTTTACAATGGATGCGTTAATAGCTTTTAAATTTGGTTTTAATAATGATTTAATATTTAATTTATTAGCAATATCAAAAATTTCATTTTTATTTAGCGCATTTATTTCATCAGGAATTTGAACTGGATACAAGATATCAATATTTTTTTTTAGTTTCGATAAGAATCCCTCAATATTTTTATTATTAAGCATCCCTAAAATAGTTATAGGTCTAATTTTATTTACCATTAAGTAGTCATTAAGTTTTTCAGCTCCAGCTAGATTATGTGATCCATCAAAAATAATAAATTTATTTTTAAAGACTATTTTTTCGATTCTTCCTGGCCATTTTGTTGTGAGAATACTTTTTGCTAAAGAATTTAATCTTATAGAGTAATTATTTTTTTTGAGAAGAATTGCTGTTGTGATAGCAGTAGACGCATTTTCGATTTGATGTTTTCCTTCTAGTGAAGGATTACTTAAAACTTTTTTAAAATTTCTAAACTCATAATAAAATTTATTTTTTTGAGTTAGTTTAAATTTATAATCCTTATTGAAATAGTATATATTTTTTTTATTTTTTAATTTTTTACATATATAATTTTGAACTTCATTCTTTTGTTTTGCTATAACTACATTTTCATATTCTTTAATTATCCCTAATTTTTCATTAGTAATTTTCTTAATGGTATTTCCTAAAAATTCTTGATGATCAATATCTATTGAAGTGATAATACTAATCATTTTTTTGGGTATGATGTTTGTTGCATCTAGTCTACCGCCTAATCCAGTTTCAAGTATTAAGAAATCTGCTTTATGTTGTGCAAAAAGAACAAATGCAGCAGCAGTTGTTATTTCAAAAAAAGTGATAGGATTGTTATTATTAATCTTCTTTACCTTCTCTAAACATCTTAATAATTTATTTGCATTGATAGTTTTGTTATTAAGCGAAATTCTTTCACGAAATTTTTCAAGATGAGGTGATGTGTAGGTATGCACAGAGTAATTATTTTGTTGAAGAATATTTTTAATAAAACTTAATGTAGAGCCTTTTCCATTAGTGCCCGCGATGTGTATGGTGGGTGGAAGTTGATGGTGGGGATTTCCAAGTTTTTTCAGGAGAGTTCCAAGTCTTGTTAGAGATAAATCAATATACTTAGGATGAAGAGCAATAAGCTTTTTTAATAACTTGTCAGTTTTCGTAATCACTTATTTAAGTGATATGATTTATTACTGTTGCGAGATTGTTTTTTAAGTCCTTACGATGGCAAACAATATCTACCATGCCATGCTCTTTCAAATATTCTGCTTTTTGAAAGTCTATTGGCAATTCTTCTCTTATAGTATCCTGAATAACCCTTTTTCCTGCAAAACCTATAGTAGATCCTTGTTCTGCAATTGTAATATCGCCTAGCATAGCAAATGAAGCAGTAACCCCACCTGTTGTTGGTTCAGTTAAAACAACTAAATAGGGAATTTTGTTTTGATTTAACAGCTCTACTGCAGCAACAGTTCTTGGCATTTGCATTAAACTTATAATTCCTTCTTGCATTCTGGCACCACCTGAGGAAGTAAAAATTACAAAGGGACATTTTTTTTCAAGAGCTGTTTTGGCACCTTTGACGATTGCTCCCCCAACAGCTCTCCCCATTGATCCACCCATAAAAGCAAAATTCATTAACCCACAAATTATTTTTGATTTACCAATTTTAGTTTCTAGTAATATAAAGGCATCATCTTTTTTTGTTTTTTTTCTATATTCTTTAAGTCTATCTTTGTACTTTTTTTTATCAGTAAAATTAAGAGGATCATCAGAGATTTTATCAAGTTTAATTTCAATGGTATCCTCTTTAGCAAATAAGAGATTTATTCTATCTTCCACTGACATTCTAAAGTGATGATTACATGAGTTACAAACATTCAAATTTTCTCGCAAATCTTTATGATGAATCATGCTCCCACATTTTGGACAGTTTTGCCATAGGTTTTCAGGAACATCTTTTCTTTTTACAAGAGCTGATAATTTAGGTTTAACGAAATTTGTTAACCAATTCATGAACCTGCACCTTTTTTAAGATCTTGCGTGAATAAATCTATTTTTTTTAACATATTTTTTTTATCTGAAATATTATCTTTAATAATATTTACGATACTAGAGCCTACAACAACGCCATCTGTAAAAGCACTAATACTTTCAACATCTTTTCTATTTTTTATTCCAAAACCAGCAACAATAGGTAGGTTTGATTCAGACCTTATTAAATTAATTGATGTTTCCAACTCATTTAAGTTTGCTGAGTTTTGACCAGTGATGCCTGTGACAGTAACATAATATAAAAATCCAGAAGCATTATTTAATATTGTTTTTAATCTTTCCTTGTTAGTCGTTGGAGTGATTAATCTAATAAGATCAATATTGTTCTCTTTTGTTTTAACATATAAATCAGCGTCTTCTTCTGGTTGCAGATCAACTATAATTAATCCATCAACACCAACCTGAACGCACTTAGAAGTAAACTCTTTAATTCCCATATTAAATATTGAATTATAATATCCCATTAAAATAACTGGAATTTCATTATTTAGAGTCCTTATTTTTTTTACTAGCTCAAAAATATCTTGTATTGTTGTTCCGTTTTCAATCGATCTTGTACTTGACTCCTGAATAGTGGGTCCATCTGCCATTGGATCTGAGAAGGGCATCCCTATTTCAACAATGTCGATTTTGTTATTTATAATTGTTTTTAAAATTTGAAAACTTGTTTCTAAATCAGGATCGCCTCCTGTGGTGAAAGTGACTAACTTCTTATTTTTGTTTTCAAATGTTTTTTTTAATCTATCTGACATTACAATTTAATATTTAATTCTTCAGCAATTGTAAAAATATCTTTATCTCCTCTTCCGCACATGTTCATAACAACAATTTTGTCTTTGCTGTAATTTTTTGCTATTTTTTTTAATACTGCAAGAGCATGGGATGGTTCTAGTGCAGGGATAATTCCCTCCAAATTACAACAATATTGAAAAGCTTCTATAGCCTCTTTATCTGTGGCTGACATATATTGAACTCTTTTTTGTTCAAACAAATATGAGTGTTCTGGGCCAATTCCAGGATAATCTAGACCAGCTGAAATAGAGTGCGCCTCATCTATTTGTCCATCATTTGATTGCAATAGATAAGTTTTGTTTCCATGTAAAATTCCTGGTTTACCACCACTTAAACTTGCAGCATGACTGCCTGTATCTATCCCATGTCCTGCAGCTTCTACGGCTATCATTTCTATCTGTTTATCATCAAGAAACTCATGGAATAAACCTAAAGCATTTGATCCTCCACCGATGCAAGCCATCAATAAGTCAGGAAGTTTGTTCTCAGCTTTTAAAATTTGCTCTCTTACTTCCTCTCCGATTATAGATTGAAAATCTCTTACCATTGCTGGATAAGGATGAGGGCCTGCAGCTGTACCTATAATGTAAAAGGTATCTCTCACATTTGTTACCCAATCACGAAGAGCTTCGTTCATTGCATCTTTGAGTGATTTTGAACCAGTATTTACACTTCTAATTTCAGCACCTAGTAATTTCATTCTAAAAACATTAGGTGATTGCCTTTTGATGTCTTTTTCTCCCATATAAACAATGCATGGTAATCCAAATAATGCACATACGGTTGCAGTTGCTACGCCATGTTGACCTGCTCCAGTTTCAGCAATTATTCTTTTTTTGCCCATTTTTTTTGCAAGAAGTATTTGGCCCATACAGTTATTTATTTTGTGTGCACCCGTATGATTTAATTCATCTCTTTTGAAATATATTTTTGGCCCACCTAAATCATCAGAGATTCTTTTTGCAAAAAATAGAGGGCTTGGTCTTCCAATATATGTTTCCATATAGTGATTCAATTCTTCTTTAAAGCTACTTTCATTCTTTATTTTTTCATATTCTTTCTCTACTTCTAATATTAAAGGCATTAAAGTTTCAGACACATATCTTCCACCAAAGGTACCAAAGTAACCTTTGTCATCTGGTAATTGTTTAAATGAATTTTTAATTGCCATAAAATAATCTAAGTAAATTGTTTATTTTTTTATTACTTTTTTTGCCCAGCGACTCTTCTACACCTGAAGAGAGATCAATACCATTAGGATTTAGTGTTTTTTTTATATTTTTTATATTTGATTCATTTATTCCACCAGAAATAAACCATGGTAACTTAAATTTAGCATTTTTTAGTAAGTTCCAATCAAAAGATTTAGAATTTCCACCAGGAAGTTCACCTGAGCTTGGCTTGTAATCAAATAAAAGATAGTCAATATTATTTATTTGATTAACTTTAATTAAATCTTTTTCACTTTCTATTGAAAACTTTTTGATTATTTTTACACAAAATGTGTTTTTAATTTCATCGATGTACTCTTGGCTTTCATCACCATGTAATTGTATGTAATGTAAATTTAAATAGGTAATAATCTCTTTTAATTCACTAACTCCTTGATTAACAAAGACTCCTACTGGAGTTATTCTTAAGTCTTTTGCAAAATTAATTAACTCTCTAGCATTTTTGTAAGAAATATTTCGCGGACTTTTTTTATAAAAAATTAAGCCAAAAAAATCTACATTATTTACTTCACAGCAAAGTACTGAGTCTTTTTCCTTAAGTCCACAAATTTTAAATATCACTTTTCGTTAATGCTTTTATTTATTTCTTTTATTGTTTTCAAAGGATTGTTTGACTCAACAATTGGTCTTCCTATAACTAAATAATCTGCACCTAATTTAATTGCTTCTTTAGGTGTAAGAATTCTTTTTTGATCGTCATTTGCGTTATTTTGATTTTTTAATCTAATACCTGGAACAACTATTAACATTTTGCTACCAACCACTTTTCTCACAGTTTTAAGTTCAAGGGGACTACACACTATTCCGTCAAGATTATTATTTTTTGCATTTTGTGCAAATTTTTTTACTAATTGATTAACATTTTTATTGTTATAATATTTTTTAGTTTGACTACTATTTAAACTTGTTAATATTGTTACTCCAAGAATTTTTGTTTTATATTTTTTAAGTCTTGAAGTAACTTTTTGCATTTCATCACCACCACTAATATGAATAGTAGTTAAAATTGGCTTAAGTTTTATTAGAGCATTTAGAGCTCTTTCAACTGTATTTGGTATATCGTGAAGTTTTAAATCTAAAAAGATATTATTAGAAAGTTTATAAATTTTCTTATAACCTTCAATTCCATAATTATAAAAGAACTCTTTACCAATTTTAAATCCAAAAACATGCGATTTAATTTTTTTTACTAAAGCTATAATTTGAGTTAAATTTTTGTTATCTAACGCAACAATTACTCTTTTAGTCATTTTATAGACTAAGATTATTTAACTTTTTATGAAGTGTTTTTCCTATTTTAAAATGTAGTTTATAAGTTTGTTTCTTAAAAAGTATCTCATTATTTTTTGGATTTCTTACTTGTTTTTCTTTATTAATTTTTTTTTTAAAAGTTCCAAAACCTCTAATCTCTATTGTGTTGCCATCATTTAAGCTTGACACAATTTTTTTAAAAAAAATTTTTAATATTAATTCAATATCATAATTGTTGAGGTTGCTGTGTTTTGTCTGAAGTTTTTCAATAATTTCAGATTTTAGCATTCAATTATTTTTTTTTCTTTAATACAGAACCGAGAATATCTCCGAGCGAAGCACCAGAATCACTAGATCCATATTTTGATAATGCTTCTTTTTCATCAATAATTTCAATCTCTTTAATAGATAAATTAACTGTTCTACTCTTTTGATCAATTGAAATTATAATTGAGTCAACTTGCTCACCCTCAGCGAATCTGTCAGTTTTTTGCTCTAATTTATCTCTGGATAGATTTATTTTTTTTATAAAACCAATAACTTTATCGCTTAATTCTACTTTTAAGAATTTTTCATCTATTTCGATAATTTTTCCTGTAACTTTTGATTTTAATGGGTTTTTTTCTATGTAATCCTGTATAGGATCACTATTTAGTTGCTTGATGCCCAAACTAATTCTTTCTTTTTCTACATTTATTTCTAGAATCTTTACTTTAACCTTATCACCTTTTTTAAAGCCGTCTAAAATTTTTTGACATTCTTTTTCATTCCAATTCAAATCGGATACATGAACCATGCCATCAATTTCTTCATGTACTTTGACAAATATTCCAAAATCTACGATGTTTACAATTTCAGTCTCAAAACTATCATTAACTTTAAATTCATCAGTCAATTTAGACCATGGATTATCCTTGGTTTGTTTAATACTACAAATTAGTTTTCTTTTTTCTTCATCTACCTCTATTATCTTAACATCAATAATGTCTCCAACGTTGAATAATTTTGATGGATGAGGTGGTTTCTTTAACCAACTGAGTTCATTAATAGATACTGTTCCATCATATTTCTCGTTAATAAGAATATTCAATGAAGTGTCATTAATAGAATTAATTTTTGCAGATACAGAGTTATTGATAGATATGTTTTCTTCTAAATTATCCCATGGATTTTCCTGAAGCTGTTTAATGCCAAGACTTAATCTGGATAGTTCTTCATCAAATTTTAACACTTTAACTTTAACATCTTGCCCTAAGGTTAATATTTCGGATGGGTTGTTAATTTTAGTCCAAGAAATATCAGTTATGTGTACTAGCCCATCTAAACCACCTAAATCAATGAAAGCTCCATAGTCAGTTAGATTTTTAACCTTTCCTTCAATTATTGAGCCTTCATTAATAGAACTTAAAAGTTCTTTTCTTTGCTCTTTAAGCTCTACTTCTGATATTGCTTTTCTTGATACAACAATATTCCCTCTAAACTTATCCATTTTTAAAATCATAAGATCAAGAGGTTTATTCAAGAGCTCTTTCGTATCTTTTATAATTTGACGGGTATCAATTTGACTTCCTGGTAAAAATGCCACAACTCCGTTTAGATCAACGCTCATACCACCTTTAACTCTATTAAAAGGAGTGCCAGTTACTACTTTGTTGTTATCAAATGAATCCTGTAATGTATTCCAAGCTTTTTGTTTTACCGCTTTTTCTCTTGATAAAACTGTTTCTCCATTAGAGTTATCAATACTTTCTACATAAACCTCAAATGAATCCCCTACATTTATTTCTGACTTTTGTCCGGGTCTTGAAAACTCAGATAATGGAATTCTTCCTTCACTTTTTAAACCTACATCTATTGTGACTATATCATTCTCAAAAGATATTACACTTCCGTTAACAATTGTTTTTTCTCTAATAGATTTATTTTCGAAAGACTTGCTAATAAGTGCTTCGTAGTCAGAGTTAGTTATTTTTTTTTGTTCAGTTTTTTCCATTATTAAATTTGTCCAATCAATTGATTAATTTTTTTTAGGGTATTATTAAATAATCCAGAGTTATCAATAATATTTGCACCTTTTGGTACTACCAAAGGAGAATTTGAACGTGCTATATCTTGTTTATCTCTCAATTTAATTTCCTTTAAAATTTCGGCGTATATAGACTTTTCACCTAAATCAATCAACTGTTTATGTCGTCTTTTGGCTCTCACACTTGCTTTTACGTCTACAAAGAGCTTAAGATCAGCGTTTTTGAAAACTACTGAACCAATATCTCTTCCATCTACAACAAAACCCTTTTTCTTTGTTTTCTTTGTTGTGAGCATAATTTGATGTTTATTTACGTAATTTCTTATTAAATTCATTTTAGCAACAATTGATGTCATTTTTCCAATTTGCTCATTTCTTAAATTTTTATTATTTCTCAATGTGAGTTTTTTAGTCTTAATTAATATTTTTTTAACTTGGTTTGTATTGTTTAGATCAATTTTATAATCAATTAATAATTTTGCAACTTTTCTATATAGTAATCCAGAGTCTATATGTAATAAGTTATATTTTTTTGCTATATATTTTGCAATACGACCCTTCCCAGATGCTGCAGGCCCATCGATAGTAATAATAATTTTTTTCAACTTAAATTTCCACCAGCTTTATTGAATTGTTCTTTAAAAGTTGGAAAGCTAGTACTTATCGACTCTGATTCATTAATATGAAGTTTGCCAATTTTTGAACCTAAAACAGCAAAAGACATTGCTATCCTGTGATCAAAGTCTGTTCTTATTTCAGGATTTGCAATCTTTTTATTTTTAGTTGGGTCTATAAAGAGATCATTATTTTGTATTTGGCTGAAGCATCCACAATTATTAAGATTACGATTTATAAGATCTAGCCTATCACTCTCTTTCACCCTTAACTCATCCAAACCTTTAAAATGACTTGGAGAATTTGCTTGTGATGCAGCAATCGATAAAATAGGAAATTCATCTATCATTAACTTAGCTACTTCTTGATCCAATTCGCAACCATTAAGCTCAGAGGATTGTATATTTAAATCTGCAACAATTTCTCCGGCTCTAATTTTTTTATTTGATACCTCAATTTTCGCCCCCATTTTTTCTAGAGCAATTAACAGCCCATTTCTTGTTGGATTAATGTTTATATTTTCTAAAGTTACATTTGAATTTTTATTAATAAGTGCAGCTACGATAAAAAATGCACTACTTGACAAATCAGCAGGAACGTCAATATTTTTAGGTGTTAAGGAATTTTTACCAGTTATTTTAATTTCAGAACTATTACCATTTTTATTCACTTCTATCTCTGCTCCAAATGAGTTGAGCATTATTTCAGTGTGATCTCTAGTAATGTGTTGTTCATTGATATAAGTTGTTCCATTTGTATTTAAAGCTGCCAGTATCAAACCTGATTTTATTTGAGCAGAAGGAATATGTATTTGTATTTTAGAATTTTTTAAAATTGAGCCTATAATCTGTAAAGGTAATTTTCCATCTTTCGTTTTAATTTTAGCTCCCATTTCTGTTAATGGATTGGTTATTCTTTTCATAGGTCT
>CACIRR010000020.1 GCA_902589095.1 uncultured Alphaproteobacteria bacterium
ACAGTAAGTATAAAAATGAAATCAAAATAATTAAAAATGCGATGTTCAAAGTTGTCAATGAAAATAAAGGAACTGCTTTTAACTCGCGAATAGATGATATTAAATTTGCTGGTAAGACTGGTACCTCTCAAGTAAGAAGAATTTCTTTGTCAGAGAGAGAAAGTGATGATTTTAGAAAGAAAGAACTGGAATGGAAAAACAGAGATCATGCTTTATTTGTTGGTTATATGCCACACGATGATCCACAATACGCTATTTCTGTTATAATTGAGCACGGTGGATCTGGAGCTTCTACTGCAGCACCTATTGCAAAGCAAATTTTTAATTACATAAATAAATTGGATGTATGATTTTCGAAAAGATTAAAAACTTAAATTATTTATTAATTTTTTTACTTATACTGTTATCATTTATTGGTGCAGCAGGTTTGTACTCAGCAGCTGATGGCTCCTACAATCCTTGGGCATCAAGACATTTAGTTAGGTTTTATGCTTTTCTATTAATGGCAATCGTTATCAGTTTGATTGATATAAAGCTTATTTATAAATACTCCTATTTAATCTTCATTTTTAGCTTACTATTATTAGTTTCAGTTGAAATAATTGGAGTTCTCGGGAAAGGCGCCACCAGGTGGATTAGGATATTTGGTTTTAGTATTCAGCCATCTGAGTTAGTAAAAATCACCATTATTTTAGCTCTAGCTAAGTTTTATAATGATATTAAATTTGAAAATATAAAAAAAATTAGTTTTTTGTTTTTTCCTTTTTTAATATTAATGATTCCATTTGTATTTGTAGTTATTCAACCTGATTTAGGAACTTCACTTAGTATCATTATTCTTGGTGTTTTTATTCTTTTTATAGCTGGGGTTCGGATATGGAAATTTATCCTTGGTTTAATAGTAACTATGGTTTCCATTCCAGTTGTTTTACAGTTTATCAAACCTTATCAAAGAGATCGTATAGTTTCATTTCTTAATCCTGAATCTGACCCCTTAGGTCAAGGATATCAATTAATTCAATCAAAAATTGCTCTAGGATCAGGAGGTGCTACTGGTAAAGGTTTTTTAGAAGGAACGCAGTCTTATCTTGAATATCTTCCAGAAAAACAAACTGATTTTATTTTCACTCTAATAGGAGAGGAGTTTGGGTTTCTTGGTACTATGTTTATTATTTTTACTTTTGTTTTGTTAATAGCTGTCTGTTACTTTATTAGCATCAAATGCTTTCATACTTTTGGTCGTATTCTAGCTTTAGGTGTTGCTTCAAATGTTTTTATTTATGTTTTTATGAATATAGCAATGGTATCAGGTCTAATGCCTGTTGTTGGGATTCCTTTACCTCTTATTTCGTATGGAGGCTCAGTCATGTTATCAATAATGATTTCCATGGGATTAGTATTAAATGTTGAATTAAATTATAATTTGAAAAAATTACATAATGCTTAAAATTAAAAATCTAAATAAAAGTTTTGGTGGCCTAAAAGCAGTTAATGATGTTAACCTTGAGGTTAAAAAAGGTTCCATCACGGGTTTAATTGGACCAAATGGTGCTGGCAAAACTACTCTATTTAACACAATTGCAGGTTTGTACGCACCTGAAAATGGTGAGATTTATCTTGAAGATAAAAATATTGCAGGATTAAAACCTCATGAATTATTTAACATGGGGGTACTTAGAACATTTCAAATTGCTCATGAATTTTCATCTCTAACTGTTTTAGAAAACTTAATGATGGTTCCTGGCAATCAACGGGGAGAACAACTAATTTATGCTTTATTTGCAGATAGTGCTGTCAAAAAACAAGAAGAAAAAATCAGAGCAAAAGCAATAGAAGTTATTGAATTTTTAAACCTAAAGCATTTAACACAAGAAATTGCTGGAAATTTATCTGGGGGTCAAAAAAAATTATTAGAATTAGGAAGAACAATGATGGTGGAGGCAAATTTAGTTTTGTTAGACGAAGTCGGTGCAGGGGTAAATAGAACATTACTTAATGAAATTTCAGATGCAATTATAAGATTGAACAAAGAGCGCAACTATACCTTTTTTGTAATTGAGCATGATATGGATTTAATAGAAAAAATTTGTGATCCTGTAATAGTTATGGCAGAAGGTGCTGTCTTATTTGAAGGTGAGTTTAATAAAGTTAAGTCAAACGAAGAAGTTATTGAAGCTTATCTGGGTAGAGGAATTAAAAATACAAAATGATTAGTCTTGTTGGTAAAAATTTAACTGCTGGATATGGTGGCGTTGATATCATTAAAAATATTAATTTAGAGGTAAAGCAGGGCGAGATTGTAGTAATAGTTGGGCCAAATGGGGCTGGTAAATCAACAGCAATGAAAGCATTATTAGGAATGTTAAAATTAACTGATGGTGGAGTTTCTTTTGCAGAGGATGATATTACTTTTATGCTTCCTCAAGATAGAGTTAATTTAGGTATTGCTTTTGTTCCTCAGACCCAAAATGTTTTTACAGGAATGAGTGTTGAAGAAAATTTAGAGATGGGAGGGTTTATTAGAGACGATAATATTAATCTTACTATTGAAGATATTTATAATCTATTCCCAATTCTTAAAGAAAAGAGAAATCAAAATGCAGGTGAGTTATCAGGTGGTCAACGTCAACAAGTTGCTTTTGGAAGAGCATTAATGACAAAGCCAAAAATTTTAATGTTAGATGAGCCCACTGCTGGTGTTTCGCCAATTGTTATGGATGAATTATTTTCACGAATAATTGAAGTAGGTAAAACAGGTGTGGGTATCCTGATGGTTGAGCAAAATGCAAAACAAGCACTTAATATTGCGGATAGAGGTTACGTTCTAGTTAATGGAAAAAATAGCAGAGAGGGAAGTGGCCAAGATCTACTTAATAACCCTGAAGTAAGAAAGTCATTTTTAGGAGGTTAATTTGATTGATTTTATAAACTCTATAGTTGTACTTCTTAATTTTGTTATTATTCCTGGCTTGTCTTATGGGTCGCAACTAGCTCTAGGTGCGCTAGGAGTTACCTTTGTATATGCTGTGCTTCGATTTGCAAACTTTGCACATGGTGAACTAATGTCTTTTGGGGCCATGATTACAATTTTATTTACCTGGTTTTTTCAATCTCAAAATATTGGATTAGGTATATTGCCAACAGCACTAATAGCTTTGCCTTTTGGTATATTAGCTACAATTGTGCTTGGTTTGCTCTCTGATAAATTTGTATTTAAATATTATAGGAAGCAAAAGAGTGTTCCAGTTGTATTAGCCATGGTTTCTATAGGTGTTATGTTCGTGGTAAACGCTATTATTAGGATTATTGTTGGTACTGAAACAATCAAGTTTTCTGATGGACAAAAATTTATCATGAAAGCAAAACAATTTAAAGCTATGACAGGTTTAAATGAAGGCCTTGCCCTTAAATCCTCTCAGGTAATTACTATACTTATTACAATATTACTTTTAACTTTTACTTTTTGGTTTTTACAAAAAACAAAGACTGGAAAATCCATGAGAGCATTTTCTGATAATGAAGATTTGGCATTATTATCTGGTATCAATCCAGATCGTGTTGTTTTTATTACATGGTTAATTGTTGGCACTTTAGCATGTGTAGCAGGAACATTATATGGCCTAGATAAAAGTTATAAGCCCATCATTTATTTAAATCTTGTACTACCAGTATTTGCTTCTGCAATTGTTGGGGGTATAGGTAGTCCTTTTGGGGCCGTTGTTGGAGGATATGTTATTGCTTTTTCAGAAATAATGGTCACCTATGCTTATAAAAAATTCTTTAAATATTTGCTACCCGAGAGTTTGGAGCCATCAAGTTTAGTTCAATTACTTTCTACTGATTACAAATTTGCTGTTTCCTTTACTATTCTGGTAATTGTTTTGTTAATTAGACCATCAGGTATATTTAGAGGAAAGGTTCTATAATGAGATTTGATAAATACGAATGGACTGCAATATCCATAATGGTTTCATTATTTATTTTTGTTGGTTTTGTTCAAGGCTGGTCGGTTAGTTTAGTAATCCTTAATATGTGTATCATCTCTGCGATCATGACAATGGGTGTAAATATTTCATGGGGATACGCAGGTGTTATTAATTTTGGTGTAATGGGTTTTTTAGCCATGGGAGGACTAGCTGCTGTTCTTGTATCTTATCCTCCTATTAAAGAAGCTTGGCAAGTTGGTGGCTCAGGACTAGGCATAAGTTTTATTTTACTGATACTACTTGTAATTGCTGTATTTTTTATAACTAAATTAGTAGAAAAAAAATCCCATAAATATTGGTTTAACGGTTTAGTAATTTTATTTGGATTAATAATTATTAGATATTTTTTTCTTAATGCAACAGCAAAAATTGAAGAGATTGATCCAGCGTTAGCTGGATTTTTAGGAGGTGCTAATTTACCAATCATCTTTTCATGGGTTGTTGGTGGTTTCTTTGCTGGAGGTGTTGCCTTTGTTATTGGTAAAGTAGCTCTTGGTTTACGTTCAGATTATTTAGCAATTGTAACACTTGGTATTTCTGAGATTGTTGTAAGTGTCCTCAAACATGAAGAGTGGCTATCAAGAGGAGTTAAAAATGTTATTGGTCTAAAAAGGCCAGTACCCTATGAGATTAATCTACAAAATTCTGAATGGTTTATAAATATGGTAACATGGTTTAATTCATCTAAATTAAATAATATTATTGACCCTGATACAAAACAGGAAGTTCTGAATAACTTAATTATTGATGGGTCAGGAATATTTGTAAAACTTAATTACGCACTATTATTTTTTATTGTCATGATTGTAATTTATTATTTTGCTAACAAAGCTCAGATATCTCCTTGGGGGCGTATGATGCGAGCTATTCGTGATAATGAAGTATCTGCAAATGCAATGGGTAAAGATATTGTTAAGCAACACTTAATTATTTTTGTAATTGGAGCTGCAATTGTAGGCGTAGCAGGTGCCATGCTTGTTACTTTAGATGGTTTATTTACTCCTTCTGGCTATAGACCACTTCGTTTTACATTTATTATTTGGATAATGGTTATTGTTGGTGGGAGTGGAAATAATCTTGGAGCTATTTTTGGTGGATTTGTAATTTGGTTTGCTTGGATTGAAGTGGCGCCACTTACTACATTTTTAATTGAAATATTTACTTCTGGTATGGATCCACAAAATGCAATTCGTTTACATTTATTAGATAGTGTTCCATATTTTAGATATTTATTGATGGGGATGGTTTTATTACTGATCTTACGTTACCGACCCAAAGGTATTATCCCAGAGAAAGTCAGACACTCTTAATATAGTTTAATTTTAATTGACAATTTAAAATAATTATTGAATTCTCTATATAATATTTATGAAAAACTAATATTTTTTCACAGAAATGGTTTTATAAAAAAGTGTATTTATTTTAAAAAATGAAAAAAATAAAATTAACTGTAAAAGATTTATTTAGAAAAAAAGGAAAAGAAAAATTAACTGAATTGTATGTTACCAATGCTTTAGAAGCTTATGCTTCAGAACAAGCAGGCATAGATATTTTAATAGCAACATTCAATAAAGAAACACTAAGAACAGGTGAAGTAACAAATAAATGGTTTCGTGATGCTCATATAAGTGACATTAGAAATGCGGCACCAAATACATTTATGATTTATGGAATTGGTCAATGTGCTTCAATAGAACAAGCTATAGACTCCGCTCTTATAGCTAGAGATAATGGTGCTGATGCAGTGTATTGTGGCAATAGCCCTCCTTTTATAGAAGCTCTAACAAAAGAAGGATTACCAGCTGTAAGTCATATTGGATTAATTCCTTATAAACGAACTTGGACTGGGGGTTTTAAAGCAGTGGGAAAAGATGCAGAGTCAGCATTTAAAGTATATCAAGATGCCTTAGCTTATGATCAAGCAGGAGCTATAGGTCTTGAAACTGAATGTGTCCCCGATCGAGTGGCAGAACTAATAACCAAAAAAGTTAATTTATTAACTTTATCTATGGGAAGTGGTCCTAATTGTGATGTTGAGTTTTTATTTATTAATGATGTTATTAGGACAAATACGGACAAGATTCCTAAACATGCAAAAGTCTTTAAAGATACAAATAAGTCCTATGAAAAACTTCTTGATGATACATTTGATGGAGTCAAAAGTTTTATTAATGATGTTCATAATCAAAAATTTCCAACATCAAAAAATATTGTTGCTATAGATGATAAAGAATACGAAAAATTTTTTGAAAAAATAGATAAACTATAGTTAAAAATCTTGATTACAAGTAATAGAGTAAGAAAATATAATAATGAACACTCACTTGATTGTTTAGCAAGATTAAATTTTTAAAATAAAAAAACCCAGCTTAATAAGCTGGGTTTTTAAAATTAAATTTCAAGTAAATAATATTATAGCGCACCTACTGTTACAAAAGTGCCACCAGAAACTTCAAGTTCCTTAAAAGCACCAGCTGCATCACCAAATGCGTTAAATTCAACATCAGTTGCACCCTGGTAATCAATATCTTTTCCGGCTGCTAACATTTGCAGACCATAAGCTAATTGACCTGGATTAATAACAATCCCAGGAGCATTTGATACTTTACTAATATTAGATAAGATTGATTTTCTATCAGCTGAACCACCCGCTTGAATTGCAAGTGCAATAATAGCAGCAGCGTCATATGACTCTCCTACGTATGGAGCACTTCCATCCATGCCATTAGCAGCAGCAAGGTCAGCAAATTTTGCAGAACCCTTTGAAATCGCACCTGGCATAGAGCCAAATGATCCTTCAAGATCAGCGCCAATATTATCAACGATTGATTGACCAATCATACCATCAGAAAGAACAAAAGTATCAAAAGCACCAGAATCAAGAGATGCTTCAATCATTCCTTTTCCACCATCATCAATATAACCAATAACTAGTAGAGCGTCACCACCAGCAGATGCTAAAACACCAACTTCTGATGAGTAATCAGCTTTTCCATCTTCATGTGAAGCTGACGCAGTAATAGTACCGCCACCCGAAGCAAAAGCAGCTTCAAATACTTCAGCTAAACCTTTGCCATAGTCATTGTTTGTATAAGTTACAGCAATACTTTCAATACCTCTTTTAAGAGCTAAATTAGCTAACACTTTACCACCCATTGCATCAGATGGAGCAGTTCTCCAGAACGTTCCATTATCAGCGATCTTACTTAAACCAGGTGAAGTTGCAGAAGGAGATACCATCAAGATACCATTAGGAACTGCAACGTTAGCATTGATTGCTCCAGTAACGCCAGAACAGTCAGCACCCATGATAGCAGATACACCATCAGCAACCAGTTGCTCTGCAGCAGCCGTCGCTGCAGCAGAATCAACACAAGTTGAGTCAGCTTCAAGTATTGTAAACGTTTCACCACCAAGTAGATTTCCAGAATTTGAAGCTTCTAGAAATGCCAATTTTGCTCCATCTCTCATAGCAGGAGTTAGAGATTCAATTGGACCGGTGAAACCTAGAATAATACCAACTTTAATTTCAGCTAAAGCTGCAGTCGAAATAGACGACAAGCTTATAATAGCTGCAACAAGTAATTTTTTCATATTTCCTCCGAGAAATTATTTTTTTTATATAGATCAAATCAATTCTAAGGTACAGAATTCAATGATATGTAATTTATTAAAATAGCTAAAAAACACATAAAAATGGAAAAATTTAATACAATTACAGTTATTATTGGCGCTGGGGCGGTAGGATTAGCTATTGCTAGAGAAATAAGTCAAAAAAATAGCGAAGTTATAATTCTTGAAAAAGAACCAAAAATTGGTCAGATTACAAGCTCTAGAAATTCTGGGGTTATACATGCTGGCATATATTATCAGCCAAAATCTCTGAAATCTAAACTTTGTGTTGAGGGAAATAAATTGCTTTATGAGTACGCAAAAAAATTCAATGTTCCTCATATTAATACAAAAAAAATTATCGTGGCAAACAATGATTTACAAATGCATCAGGTTCAACGAATAAAAGTCCAAGCAGAAACCAACGGTGTTGAAAATTTAGAGGTAATAGATGAAAAACAAGTCAATCAACTAGAGCCCCTTATTAAATCTACTGGAGGTTTATTAGTGTCGTCTACTGGAGTTATTGATCAACACACTTTGATGCAATCTTATCTAGGTGAATTTGAAAATAATGGAGGTATGATCTCTTATAATTCAAATGTAAAAAAAATATCAATTGTTAAAAATAAATTTGAAATTGAAGTAGTAGATAATGATAATACTAGTACATTAATTGTTTGTGATTATCTTATTAATGCAGCTGGAATTTTTGCTTCGGATGTGGCAAACACAATTGAGGATCTAGATAAGAAATATGTACCCAAAACTTATTTAGCAAAAGGAAATTATTTTTCCTTAAATAAAAAATTACCAATCACTCACCTAATTTATCCAGTGCCCGAAAAGATCAGCCTTGGTATCCATTTAACTTTAGAGATTGATCATTCCATTAAATTTGGTCCCGATGCAGAATGGGTTAATGATCCGTATGATTATTCTGTTGATGAGAATTTAAAATCTAAGTTTGTTAATTCTATAAACAAATATTTACCTAATATTACCGAAGATATGCTAACTCCAGCTTATGCAGGTCTTCGACCAATAACGAGCAAAGAGAATAGGGCAAAACGTGATTTTACGATTAGTACTGCTGAAGATCATAAAATAGAAAAATTAATTAATTTATATGGTATAGAGTCACCTGGATTAACGTCTTCATTAGCAATAGCAAAGTATGTTAATGATAAAATATAAAAATTAAAAAATATTAATTAAATGAACCTTGATATCGATTTAGTAAGTAATATTCGCATTAATCTTAGTGCGATTGAACGCAGAACATCTACATTAACAAAAAGACGTTCTGTTAAAAAAGAATATCAAGCGGCATGGTTATTAAAAGCTATCTCGTTAATTGATTTAACTACATTAAGTGGTGATGATACAGCAGGAAAAGTAGAGCGCTTATGTGAAAAAGCAAAAAGACCCATCTCTCTTGATTTGCTTGACCGTTTGGGATTACATCAAGGAGAAATTCAAGTGGGCGCTGTATGCGTTTATCATCATTTAATTAAAGAAGCGAAAAAAAATTTACCAAAGAATATTCCTGTAGCGGCAGTCTCTACTGGTTTTCCAGCTGGGTTGTCATCATTTAAAACAAGAAAATTGGAAATTACAGAGTCAATTAAAAACGGAGCTGATGAAATTGATATCGTAATTAATAGGGGCTTTGTATTACAAAATAATTGGAAAAAATTATATGAGGAAGTTGTAGATTTTAAAAAGGCAGCAAAAAATAAACATATAAAAGCAATCTTAGGTGTTGGCGACTTAGAAACTCTAAGAAATGTTGCTAAAGCTTCCATGGTTTGTATGATGGCAGGGGCTGATTTCATTAAAACCTCTACAGGAAAAGAGTCTATAAACGCTAATCTCAATAATAGCCTTGTTATGCTTCGTATGATCAGAGAATTTTATCAAATGACAGGTAAAAAGATTGGCTTTAAACCTGCAGGTGGTATTTCTACAGCTAAAACTGTCATTGAGTTTTTAATTTTAGTAATGGAAGAGTTAGGTCATGATTGGATAAATCCAAAATATCTTCGTATCGGTGCTTCAAGCCTTCTTATTGATATTGAGAGACAACTCTATCACTTTGCTTTAGGAAGATATGCAAATAAAGAAAAACTAGCGATTGGATAATGAGTAAAATTATAAAAAATTTTAAAAATATATCTTACGGTCCTGCGCCAGAAGATAGTAAAGATGTCATGGCTTGGATTAATTCAATGAACAAACCAAATCATTTATTTATTAATGGGTCGTGGGTAAAATCAAAATCTTCAAAGAAAATTCAAGTTATTAATCCTGCTACAAATAAAAAATTAACATCATTATCTTTAGCTAATAAAGCAGATGTTAATGCGGCGGTCGGTGCAGCTAAAAAAGCTTATACCTCATGGTCCAAAACATCATCAAATACGCGTGCAAAATATTTATATGCGTTAGCAAGACTGATTCAAAAACATTCTCGTTTTTTATCTGTTCTAGAGACCATTGATAACGGAAAACCAATAAGAGAGACAAGAGACATTGATATTCCATTAGTTGCAAGACATTTCTACTATCATGCTGGTTGGGCAAAAAAAATTGATACTAAAACTCATAAGCCAATAGGCGTGATTGGTCAGATTATTCCTTGGAATTTCCCTTTATTAATGATGGCATGGAAAATTGCTCCAGCAATTGCCGCTGGTAACACGGTTGTTTTAAAACCTGCAGAATTCACTTCCTTAACAGCTCTATATTTTGCTCAATTATGTCAAAAAGCTAGAATACCTAAAGGTGTTATTAATATTATCACAGGAGATGGTACAACGGGAGAATTAATAACTTCACATGTAGATACAAAAAAAATTGCCTTTACTGGATCAACAGAAGTTGGAAAAAAAATTATTCAATCGACAGCAACACAAGAAAAAAAATTAACTATGGAACTTGGAGGTAAATCTCCATTTATTGTTTTTGAGGACGCTGATCTTGATAGTGCTGTTGAAGGAGTAGTGGATGCAATTTGGTTTAATCAAGGTCAAGTATGTTGTGCTGGCTCACGCTTATTAGTTCAAGAAAGTGTGGAAAAAATATTTATAAAAAAACTGAAGGCGCGCATGGAAAAATTACGTGTTGGCAATCCACTAGATAAATCTATTGATATTGGTGCCATTGTAGCGCCGGTGCAATTAAAAAAAATCCAATCAATTGTCAAAAAAGGTGAGAAGGAAGGGTCCAAATTATGGCAACCTAGTTGGGCGTGTCCAACTGATGGATTATTTTACCCACCTTCTATATTCACTAATGTTTCACCTTCTTCATTTATTGCCCAAGTTGAGATTTTTGGACCAGTATTATCAGTTCTTAGTTTTAGAACTCCTAGTGAAGCAGTGAGTATTGCCAATAATACTCCTTACGGGTTAGCAGCAAGTATATGGTCAGAAAATATTAATCTTGCTCTTGATATTGCGCCAAAAATAAAAGCAGGTGTTATATGGATAAATTCTACAAATTTATTTGACGCTGCATGTGGTTTTGGCGGTTATAAAGAAAGTGGATTTGGAAGAGAGGGGGGGATTGAAGGGATAAGAGCATATCAGGATAGTTCACTTCCAGAAACTTCAAATGTTTCCAAAAAAATTATTAAAAATAAAATTGAACTCCCATCCATAGATACAACACCAAAATTATACGTTGGGGGTAAACAAAAGAGACCTGATAGTGGATATTCTTTTAATCAGTTATCAGCACAAAAAGAATTTATTTGCGATATTGCGCGTGCTAACCGAAAAGATGTTAGAGATACGGTAGAAGCAGCATCAAAATCAAAGATAGGTAGTTTAAATAACTTTAATCGATCTCAAATTTTATTTTATTTAGCAGAAAACTTATCACAACGAAAAGAAACATTTGTAAATCTACTAATGAGTATTTCTGGAGTGAGCAAAAATCAAGCCCTTAAAGAATTTGAAGATTCGTGTGAAAGAATTTTTTATTATGCTTCGATGGCAGATAAATTTGAGGGAAATATTCATAATCCTCCAATGCGTGGATTAACTTTAGCCGTAAAAGAATCAATTGGTATTGTAGCTAGCATAATGAATGATCATCAACCACTTCTGGGAATATCAACAGTTATTTCTTCTCTTTTTGCAAATGGCAATGCAAGTATTGTAGTGCCATCAGAAAAAACATCTTTAATTGCCACATCCTTGTATCAAGTTTTTGAGACGTCTGATATTCCATCCGGCTCTATTAATATTTTAACATCAAAAACTAATGAGCTTAATGATACATTAAGCCAACATGAAAATATTGATGGAATTTGGGCTTTTTCTGCAGATGCGAAAGTTCGATCATCAATAATAAGTGGTACTGTTTTCAATTTAAAAAGATATTGGTGTCCAAAAAATATTAATATTGATTGGTCCAATACCTCTGAAGAATTTCTAAATGAGTTTCTTTATGAGGCATCTCAAGTAAAAAATATTTGGATTCCATACGGGGAATAATTATAAAAGTTTAATGACTATTAGCGTACTTGGAATATTTGTTGCAGATCTAGTTTTTTTTGGAAAAAAAATTCCTGATGAGGGGGAAACTATTTTAGGCAATAATTTTGTGATTGGTCCAGGCGGGAAGGGATCTAACCAAGCAGTGGCTGCTGCAAAAGCAGGTGTTAAAACTTACTTTATTTCAAAGATTGGCGATGATCAATTTGGCCAAATGGCAAAGAAAATTTATTACGAAGCAAAAGTTGATTACTCGAATGTTATAATTTCCAAAGAGCATTCAACAGGAGCAGCGGCTATCATGGTTAATGAGCAATCAGGAGCTAATGCGATTAATGTATTTCCAGGAGCAGCAGGCGCTATCACAAACAGTGACATTGATAATGCTGAAGAGGCGATCAAAAATTCAAAAATTTTTCTCACCCAATTAGAAGCTCCAAAGGATACAGTGATGTATGCCATTAAAAAAGCAAAAGAATTAGGGGTGCAAACAATACTTAATCCAGCACCAGCAGCTGACATTGATAAAAGTATTTTTCCCTTTATTGATTATTTTACGCCTAATGAAACTGAAGCAAGTTTTTATGTCGATCATCCTGTTGAAACACTTGATGACGCAAGTAAAGCAGCAAAAACATTAATCGAAATGGGAATTAATAATGTTATCATTACCCTTGGAGAAAAGGGAGCATACTTTGCAAATGCTAATGAAACATTTTCATCTCCAATAGCAAACTTATCTAATCCCGTGGTAGACACAACCGGTGCTGGCGATGCTTTTAATGCAGGTTTTGCTGTAGCATTAACAGAAGGTCAAAATATTAAAGATGCAATTGCATTTGCAAGTGCTACAGCTGGACTATCAACAACTAAGATTGGCACAGCTAATTCTATGCCTAGTCGCGAGGAAATTGATAAAATACTCTAATTAGTATAGAATACCCTTATGCAAGAATATTTAGAGAAATTATTGTATTTTTGGGCTGGAATTACGGCTATTGGGTTAGTTGTAGTCATCATTTTTTGGGCTATTTCGACTATAATATATGTAGCCTTTATCTCTTTGTTTATAGCTATTGTTGCTACAGCTTTTTACCAATTTTATTGGTCAAAAAGAAATCGCTAACATTTTGCAAATCCAAAAATTAGTGTAATTAATTTCTATGTCTGCAAAGTATATATTTTATGATTTAGAGACTACTGGAAGAGGGAAGAAGGAGTATCCTAGTGCTTTTGGCACTACTCCCAAATGGGAGCAGATTATGCAAATTGCAGCTATTGTAACTGATGAAAATTTTCAGGAAACAAATCAAAATATTAATGAATTTTGTCGGCCACGTTTATCAATAATTTCTCAACCTGGAGCACTTTTGACTACACAAAATGGTATCAGGGAGGCGCTTCATGCAAAACAATCTTCCTATGAATTGATGAAAAAAATAAATTCAACTTTTGATGAATGGAAAAAAGATACAGATGAACCAATTTTTATTGGTCATAATATTATTGATTTTGATGAGTCAGTTTTGGAATATAATTTGTTTAATAATTTATTTTTTCCTTATATTACAAGAAAGAGTAGAGGGGATACTTTAAGTTTGGCAAGAGCGTTATATGCGCTTAATCCAAGTAGTCTAAAGACACCTTTAACAGCAAGAGGAAATCCTAGTTTTAAATTAGAAAAATTAGCTGAATTAAATAACCTTCCAATAGAATTTGCCCATGATGCATTAAGCGATGTGAGAACTTCTATAGCTCTCACAAAATTTATTCAAGAAAGTGAAAAAGATAACTGGGGTCAATTACAAACGACAATGAATAAAGAGAAAGCAATTGATTATGTAAGTTCAAATAAAGGTTTTTGTTATATGACGAGTTTTGCTGGCAAAGTAAAACTTCAAGCTTTATCAATGGTTTGTGAGTCACAATATAGTGGTTGGTTTCATACAATCGATTTAGCTCATGATCCTGACCCCCTCATTGAATGTAATGCAGAAGAATTCAAAAAATTAATTAAAAAAAAGAATCGTTATGTAATATGTAATCAGCATCCAATTTTATTATCTGGAAAAATTGCGACCAATTACGAACCCTATAATGAAATTGGTGCAGAAATATTAAACGAAAGAGCAAAAAAAGTTTTTAAAAATAAAGCTCTCGCAGATAAATTTAAATTGATGGAAATAGATCGCCAAATTGAAAAGGAAGAAGAGTCTTCGCAAGATAATATTTTTCCAGAGAGTAAAGCAAATTTATTTACTAAGTTTGGTCAATCGACAGAACTTGCTCAATTTCATGAGCAAGATGATTGGAATGAAAAATATAAAATTGCTCTTGGCATTAAGGATCCAAGAGCTAATTTTATGTTAAAACGCCTCATTTTTGATGAAAGTCCAAAGACACTCTCTTCTGAAGATTTTAAAATGGTTCATCGGGAATTACATGACCGCTTAGTAATCAATCAAGAGCGTCCTTTTACAACAATACCAGAAGCCATGAATTATATTGATACAGAATTTACTAAATTAGAAGAAAACGATGATGAGGATAAAGCAAAAAAAATTACTATCCTAAAAGATTATAATAAATACTTATTATTTTTAGAAAAATATTTTTCAAATAAAAATGCTGAACCTCTTCCTACTGGCTCTAAATTAGCAAAGATAGTTTTTGATTAATGTTTGAATTACAATTTATTTTGATTGGTGTAATTCAAGGAATTACAGAATTTCTACCCATTAGTTCATCTGGTCATTTAGTTTTATTTGGTCAGCTAAGCAATTGGGAAGATCAAGGTTTATTTACAGATATTGCAGTTCATTTTGGAACTTTGTTTGCGGTGATTTTTTATTTGAGAAAAGATATTTTTTATTTAACAGCAAATGTCTTTCAATTTAAATTTATTCAAGATCAAATAATTTTTAAAATTATATTATCAACTTTACCTGCCATATTAATAGGATACTTTATCTATGATTATGTAAGTATTTATTTTAGAAACATTCAGTTAATCGCTATCTCAAGTATGCTATTTGCAGTTATTTTATATTTTGCTGATAAAATACAAATACAAAATAAGAGTTGGAAAAAAATAACATATCTTGAGGCCCTTTTAGTTGGATTATTCCAGGTATTAGCTTTTATACCTGGTGCGAGTAGAGCAGGGATTACCATAACTGGAGCCCGTTTTTTGGGATATGACAGACTTAATGCAGCTCGTTTTTCTATGATATTATCTATTCCAATCATTCTTGCCTCAATGACACTTTCTTTATTAAATGTTTTTAGTGAGAACTACGTAGATGTAAATCTCTCTCAATCATTTACCGCTGCAATTGTGGCATTTATCACAGCTTTGTTATCAATTATCTTTTTGATGAAATTTATAAAAACATTTAATTTCAATATTTTTATTATTTACCGGTTTTTGTTAGGGATTTTGTTATTATTATTTGCACAATAATGTAAGGCTGTTGTAAGAACATACTGATAATTAAATAAATAGTGAAGGTTAAAATATATGCATAAAGTATCTGGAGTTTATTGTGCTGCAATAACACCTATTAATCATGACTACTCTGTAAATAAAGATTTATATCTTCGTCATTGCCAATCATTGATGAATAAAGGTTTAGATGGTTTAGTTTTATTTGGTACAAATGGAGAAGCTAGCAGTTTCTCTATTCAAGAAAAAATAGAGTGCATTCAATTTTTAACTGATAACAAAGTTGATCCTCAAGTCATGATTACTGGGACAGGTTCATCAAGTTTAAGAGAAGCAATAGAACTTAATAAGTTTTCTTCAAATATTGGAGTTAAAGCATCTCTGCTATTACCTCCTTTTTATTTTAAAAATGTTAAAGATGATGGAGTTCTAGAATATTATAGAACAGTAATTGAGGAAACTGGTAATAATGATTTTAAATTTCTCCTTTATAATATACCCCAGCACTCAGGAGTTACGATTAATTTTAATATAATTGAGACTCTTCTTAAAATTTATCCAAATAATGTTGTAGGCCTCAAAGACTCAACAGGAAATCTTGATAACATGCTTAAAACTATAAAGTATTTTAATGACTTTTCTGTTTTTTGTGGAAATGGAGCTTTGGCTTTACATACATCTAAAAGAGGCGGGGCAGGGGCGATCACTGGAGATGCTAATATTACTGCTAAATTATTAAGTTTCATAATTCATAATTTCAAAGATGAAAAATCAATTGAAAACTTTTCTGATCTTCAATTATTAATGGAAAACATTAGAAATGTTCTAGGATCGCATGAACAGGTGAGTT
Source organism: uncultured Alphaproteobacteria bacterium (assembly GCA_902589095.1). GTDB lineage: Bacteria > Pseudomonadota > Alphaproteobacteria > HIMB59 > CACPNW01. Next base: position 16,399 of record CACIRR010000020.1, read on the forward strand.
TATTAAAAGCTTACTACTCTGTTGCAGATAATATGCCTGAATGGAATAAATTAATGCCGCCTTTAGTTAACATTGAAAATCCTAAAGACAACAAACATGTTATTGCGCTTTTAAATTTAGTTGGACAAATAAATACGTTAATACCTTCTAGTTCTTGAAACAAAATAATTTTTAGCATGTTTAGCAATAAAGTCCTGCACGGGTTTTAAAAAAACAGCAAAACCGACACAGTCAGTAAAAAAACCTGGAGTTATTAAAAGCAATCCCGAAATAAGTAAAAAAATACCACCTTTAATCTCATTAGTTGGCATTACTCCATCATGCATATTTTGTCGTGCACTAAAAAGTAAACTCAAGCCCCTTCTTCGAACTAAAAAAATACCTATAATGGCTGTTAATAAAATAATAGCTATCGTATTGAGTATTCCTATATTGGACCCGATTGTTATAAAAATGCTGATTTCGATTATTGGAATTAAAATAAAAATTAAAAAAATCATTCAGTTGGTGACTCTAAATTGTCTTGCTGCATATTAATTTCAATTTGATATTCAAATTCTCTTAGACGCTTATAAACACTAGCAAGTTCAATTATGGTTGGCCAAGCTCTAAACAGATATTGCAATGATCCTTCAACTCTTCCAAAAGCACGAATTATTTGCTGCATGACGCCTAATGTCATTACACCTGCTACAATAGCTGGCGCTAAAAAGATATAAGCTGCCAATACATTTGCTTGAAGATAAGCTAATCTTCCAATACTAAAATATAGATAGTACAAATAACTTTTAAAATGAATTTGTCTGACACCATCAAATAATTCTTCAAGTGTTTTAGGTCTTACCCCTCCATCATCTTCAGCGATGACTAAAATTTTTCTATATGCAGCCTCTTTTTTTTGAAGATCATATTCGATTCCTACTAAGCGAAGTAGCCAAGCAAGCAAAATCATTAATATAGTGCCACCTACTGCCCAAATAAAGGCTCCAGATACAAGACCATATTGCCAATCACCAAACCAAAGTATTGGAATTCCAATTGATAAAGTCATTAGCAAAGGAAAAAACTCAACTAACACCAATACTGACTCAATTAAACTTGTGCCAAGACCTTCCATTATTCTACTAAATTTTATTGTATCCTCTTGCACCCTTTGACTTGCACCTTCTATGGTACGGGCTTTGTCATAAACGCTATGGTACCATTCAACCATAGCAGTTCTCCAACGAAATAAAAAATGTGATGTCAAAAATGAAATAGCTAAACCTAATATAATTGACAATGCTGCAAGTTTGGCAAAGCTTGCAAGTGCGCCCATATACTCCTGCATGGTTACAGCATTAGGCGTCCCTAATGCTTTTTGAATCATGTCATAAAATTCACCAAACCATTCATTAATTTTTACATCAATTTGAACTTGCACCCAAATTGAGGTTAAAATTACCACTGAGCCAGCATATGCCCAGACATACCATTTTGGATTAGTAAAAAATTTAAACATTAAAAGATATATAATTCCAATTTATATTATTTAAAGCTTTATGATATTACTTTAGAAAATCGTCAACTTCAACTTGATATGACTCCACCAAACGATTTGTTTCATTTGCCATGCCAACTACTGCTATCATTTCTTTTAGCATTTTATCTGACATTCCTTTTTTTCTAGCTGCAGCTGTGTGAGAACGAATACAATACTCACAACTGTTAGTCATTGAAACAGCAATATAAATCATTTCCTTTGTTAGAGGGTCTAATGCACCTTTCTTCATTACTTCCCTTAGTGAATCCCAAGTTCTTTCTAAAGTTTCAGGGTCATTTGCAATAGTTTTCCAAAAATTCGGAATATTTTTAATTTTTCTCTCTTTTTTAATATGATCAAAAACTTTTTTAACTTTTCCAGAAGCTTTTTTTTCGTCTATAGTTTTGAATATTGTCATACAGTCTCCTCGATTGGAAACTATCATAAAGTAGAAAAGGACAAGATTAAAGGTAGTTATTTCTTCTTTTGTCGTCTTTTATTACGTCTGTATTTAGATCCTCTTTTGCGACGACCACGGTGTTTTTTTGGATATCCCATAATTATGAAGGTTTATACAAATTCTAAATAGTAAGTCAAAGATTAATAATGCCAATCTTTTGCTTCATTAAACAAAAAATCTCTAAAAACCTCTAATCTACGATCATTTTTGAATGCTTCCGTATAAACAAAGTAAGTTTGATAGGATGGACCTTCAACATTAGGAAGTACTCGAACCAAATGTGGTTTATCAGCAACCATATAATCTGGAAGAGAGGCTAAGCCCGCACCTTTTTCAACTGCTAAAGACATCCCATAAATACTATTGACTCTAAATTTTGGTCGTCTTTTAATTCCATCTTTTCCTAACTTTAAAATCCAATCGATGTTAGAGATTGGAGAAGGTAATCCTGATCCAAAACAAATTAAGCTGTGTTTATCTAGATCGTTAATATTTCTTGGAATACCTGCAGATTGCAAATAGTCAGATGAGCCATAAATATGATTATGAAAGTTAACAAATTTTTTGAATATTAAATTTGCTTGGGTGGGTTTTTTTACACGAACAGCAACATCTGCTATTCTGCTTGATAAATCTACTTCTTCATCAGACATGATGATACTAACTTCCATATCTGGGAATTGATCAGTAAATTTTGTTATTCTTGGTGTAAGCCAGGTTGATCCAAAACCAACAGTTGTGCTTATGGTGAATTTACCAACAGGTTTGGTTTTTTTATCAATTAATTTTTTTTCAAAACTAGATACTGAATTATTAATCTGACTGACCGTATTGAATAAATTTTCCCCTTGCTCAGTTAATCTTACTCCTTTTTGATGACGTATGAATAGTGGTGTTTTTAAATCATACTCTAAATCTTGAATTTGTCTACTGAGAGCAGATTGACTAATATTTAATTTTGCACTTGCTTTTGAAATACTTTTTGAAATTGCTATTTCATAGAATGATTTTAATTTATCCCAATCCATTATCTAAGTGAGTCTATCATTTTTTTATAATTTTCTTTGCCACCAGAAAATATATATGAACCAGCAACTAATACATCAGCATTTGCATCTTTACATATTTGTGCTGTTTCACTATTTATACCTCCGTCAACTTCGATTTCATAATTAAGATTTCTTTCTTTTCTAATACTAGATAATTCAGTTATTTTATTTATTTCTGAATGCATAAACTTTTGTCCACCAAATCCAGGAACAACTGTCATTACAATGACCATATCAATTAAATCTAAAAACTCTGTAATTTCATTAATTGAAACTCTTGGATGGACTGCGATGCCTGCTTTCAGGTTAGCTGACTTTATTTGCTTAATAATATCTTTGCTATTATTGTCAGCTTCTGGATGAAAACTTATAATGTCAGATCCAGCTTTAATATATTCATCAATATATTTTTTTACGGGTGTAATCATCAAATGAACATCTAAAACTTTTTGTGTTATTGGACGTATAGACTTAACCATATTTGCTCCAAATGTTAAATTATCGACATAATGACCATCCATTACATCAATGTGAACATACTCAGATCCATTTTTATCAATTGATTGAATTTCATCATGCATATGCATTAGATTTGCAGAAAGGATTGAAGGGGCTATTTTTACCATTTTGATTTTGTATATATAATATATATATCAGTTTCGTAATGAAAAGTGTCGTAAATAAACCATGGGGATCCTTTGAAATTATTGATGAAGGTGCCAAACACACGGTTAAAAAAATTATTGTACTTCCAGATGGTAAACTTTCGTTACAAAGTCATGAACATCGTTCAGAGCATTGGTTAATTGCAAGTGGATCAGCTGAAGTGATCATTGATGATAAAACTTATAACCTCAAAGAAAATGATAATATTTTTATACCAAAAGGCTCAAAACACAGACTTAGCAATAAGGGCAAAGTCAATTTAATAGTTATCGAGATGTGGTATGGTGATAAATTAGACGAAAATGATATCAAGCGCTATGAAGATACATATAAAAGGAACAAATGATTATTAATACGCCAGTCTCCCTTGGAGAATTAGTAGATAAGATTTCTATATTGCATATAAAAAATACAAATATTAAAGATAATGAAAAACTTTTATTGGTTAAAGAGGAATTATTTTTATTACAGCAAACATTAAATGATAATGTAAATAGTGATCAAATTAAACCATTTTTAGACTCACTTATAGAAATTAATTCGAAATTATGGGTTATTGAAGATGACATACGTGATTGTGAAAGAGATAAAAATTTTGATCAGAAATTTATTGATCTTGCAAGATCTGTCTATTTTACAAATGATAAGAGATCTGAAATTAAACTTGAAATTAATAAAATATTTGGCTCAAAAATTGTAGAGGTTAAATCCTACGAGAAATATTAAATTTAATTAATTCTTTTAATGCTAGTTTGAATTAATTTAATCAGTAAGTTCTTATATGGATTATCTGAAAATATACTTAAAGAATCTATTGCAACTTCAGCAAAATGATTTGCTCTAGTTATCGTATCTTCTAAACAATTGTATTTAATTATTAATTTTTTGGCAGAGTCAAAGTTCCCCTTGTCTGTTGATGGTTTTTGAAAACTTCTTTTCCAAAACTCTTTTTCTTTACTATTTGATCTGCCATAGGCTAAAATTATAGGTAAAGTGATTTTGCCCTCTTTAAAATCATCACCTACATTTTTTCCCATTGCCTTAAGATTAGAGGAATAGTCAATTGCGTCATCAATTAATTGAAAAGCCATACCAAAATTTGTGCCAAAGGATTTCAATGCCTGGATTTGATTAGATTTAGCACCTGCACTCAATCCACCTACTTGACAAGCAGCACTAAATAAAGAGGCTGTTTTTCCATTAATTACTTGAAAGTAGGTATCCTCATTCATCTCTAAATTTTTATCATTGCTTATTTCTAACACTTCACCTTCAGAGATTATTACACTAGTGTCAGATAAAATTTTTAATGTTTCCATTGTTCCATATTTTGTCATTAATTGAAAGGAACGACTAAAAAGAAAATCTCCAACTAATACACTTGTTTTATTTCCCCAAACTTCATTGGCTGTAAGTTTACCTCTTCTGTCTTTACTCATATCTACAACATCATCGTGAAGAAGAGTAGCAGCATGGATAAACTCAACTGCTGCGGCTAAACCAATATGATTCAGGTTATCAGAAGTCTTATTATTTAAAATATGATAACATGATGTAGTTAGAAGTGGTCTTAGTCTTTTTCCCCCTGATAATATTAGATATTTCCCAATTTCATGAATTAATGGTACTGAACTTTCTAACTTATCTAAAATTAATGTATTAATTGAATGCAAATCTTCTTTACATAATTCTGATATTTCTCTTATGCATTCGTTAAAATTTTCTTCTTTAGTATGTAAAGGAATTATTTCAGCCATATGTTTAACATAGTTTATTTATATTCATTTAGTAGATAAAATGTTCTTCTGATAAACAATTTTGTATGAAATTCAAACAAATGAACACTTTTAACCTTTAAGTGAACATCAACTTTTGTTATTAAGCCCTGTGTTTAAAAGATTTTTTTCAAAAGATATCAACATTCCAACTTTAAGATTAACTGGGGTAATTGGGCAAGCTGGTATAGCTCGTTCTGGGCTGACTATTGCTGGTATAGAGAAACTAGTAGATAAACTATTTTCAGATAAAAAAGCACCCGCAGTAGCTTTGATTATTAATTCTCCAGGTGGGTCGCCTACACAATCTTCATTAATTGCTCAAAAAATAATTAACTTAGCTAAACAAAAAAATAAAAAAGTATATGCTTTTATAGAGGATGTTGCCGCTTCCGGTGGTTACTGGTTAGCATGTGCTGCCGATGAAATTTATTTAGACTTAAATTCAATTGTCGGATCAATTGGAGTAATTTCTCCAGGATTTGGATTTGTAGATTTAATAAAAAAAATTGGCGTAGAAAGAAGAGTGTATACATCTGGCAAAAGCAAAAGTTTTCTTGACCCATTTAAAGAAGAAAAAAAAGAAGATATTGATAGACTTAAATCTATTCAAGAACAAATACACGAAAATTTTATTGAATATGTAAAATCAAGAAGAGGTCCAAAATTACTAAGTTCGGCAGAAGATGAAATATTTTCAGGATTATTTTGGGTAGGCAAAAAAGGAGTAGATTTTGGATTAGCTGATGGAATTGGCTCAATTAATCAAATAATTAGAGAAAAGTATGGCAATAAAGCAAAAATAAAAATTATTGATCAAAAAAAATCTTTTTTACAAAAACGACTTTCTTCTTCTATAAATAATAATGATATATTTAATAGGCTAGAGGAAATGATAATGTGGTCTAGATATGGTTTATAATGAAATTTGTTGTATTAACTCTAGTCATACTGTTTATTCTTTTATCTCGAAACCAATCACCACTAAGCCTCCCAATAACCATAAAAATATTGAAACTCACCGTAGCAAGCCCAATTAAAAATCCATCAACTTTAATAAAATCTCTCATATAAAGTGCGCC
>CACIRR010000021.1 GCA_902589095.1 uncultured Alphaproteobacteria bacterium
TACCTGAGGTAAGAACATCTCTTTCTAGTAAAACGGTATCTTTCCAACCAAACTTTGCAAGATGGTATGCAGTTGAACAGCCTGCAACTCCCCCTCCTATCACTACGACTTTACATGAACTTGGCAAGTTATTCATTGTTATGAAATTATTTAAATTTTTTAATTAAATACTTTTAAACTATAAATATATATATTGAATAAATATTTAATGTTAATTGACAATTAATTTAGAATAACAAATTAATAACATGATTGACTATCAAAAGATTTTAAACAACAATTTGTTGAATGTTTTTATAGATATCTTAAAAAACATTGAAAAAAATGGATTGGATGGAAGTAACCATTTATACATAACATTTAAAACAGGTAATTCACATAGTATAGTACCTGATTGGCTTTTAATGAAATATCCTAATGAAATGACAATTGTTGTTCAACATGAATATTATCATTTATCAGTTCACAAAAGTTTTTTTAATATTGGACTTTCTTTTAATAATAAAAAAGCTGATTTAAAAATTGCTTTCAACTCCATTATTTCTTTTGCTGATCCTTCCTCTAATTTCGGATTAAATTATCAATTTAATGACTCAATTAAAAAAATAGAAAAAAAGAAAAAGAAAGTTGCAAAAAAAAATATAAATCAAGATAATAATTCAAATGTAATAAAATTCTCTAAATTTAAAAAAAATTAACTCAAATAAAAAAAATCAACTAGTTGTGATCCTTCTAAATTAATACATAGAGGTGAGCCTGTGGGAAGCTCAATAGAAGAAATTTCTTCAGGTTTATACATACCAAGCTCAATCATCATTGCTCTTAAGGAATTTCCATGAGCTGCTATCAAAATGTTATTATTTTGAACAAGTAGTGGTTTTATATTTTTTTTAAAATATGGAGATACTCTTTCAACTACATCCTTTAAGCTTTCACCATTTGGGGGCGGAGTATCGTAGGAGCGTCTCCAAATATGTACCTGTTCTTTGCCAAATTTATTTGCAGTTTCTTCTTTATTCAAACCCACTAAATCACCATAATCTCTCTCATTCAAATCCTCATGTTTGGTCAAAATTAATTTATTATTGTTTATTAGGTTTTGAAGATTAGCTTCTTTTATAGCTATTTCAGCTGTTTTATTAGCTCTCTCTAATATGCTGCTAAAGATAAAATCTATGTGAATATTGTTTTTTTTAATTAATTCACCTGCTTTTTTGGCTTCCATTTCGCCTTTTTCAGTCAAAGGAACATTTTTCCAGCCTGTAAATTTATTTTCTAAATTCCATTGACTTTGTCCGTGTCTAAGTAAAATAAGTTTGTTCATAATATATTTATTCTAATGGTAAGTTTATGTTATAAATTGTCTATTAACAAACTATGACAAATAAAAAAAGAACAGAATCAGATAGTTTAGGAATAAAAAAAATAGACTCTAAAAAAATGTGGGGGGCCCAAACTCAACGTTCATTAGAAAATTTTAAAATTTCAAACGACAAAATGCCTAAAGAAATCATTATAGCCCTAGGCATGCAAAAAAAAGCAGCTGCATTAGCTAATCAAAATGTTGGATTAATAAGTAAAAAATTTTCAAAAGCTATTGTCAAAGCTTGTGATCAAGTAATTAACTTAAATCTTCTAGATGAGTTTCCTTTATCTGTATGGCAAACAGGTTCTGGCACACAAACAAACATGAATGCAAATGAGGTTATTAGCAATTATGCAATCAAAATCTTAAAAGGAAAAATTGGTTCAAAATCACCCATTCATCCAAATGATCATGTAAATTTATCTCAATCTTCTAATGATACTTTTCCAACTGTAATGCATATTGCAGCTAATGAATTAACTGATCAAAAGCTTATCCCAGCAATAAAAAATTTAATTAAAGAGTTAAATATAAAAACAAAGAAATATTCAAAAATAATCAAAATTGGACGAACGCATACTCAAGATGCCACACCTTTAACAATGGGAGATGAGTTTTCTGGCTACCTGCGTCAAATTAAAAATAATTATGAGAGAATAATTATAGCTAAAAAAGAACTTAATTATTTAGCTCAAGGAGGCACTGCAGTTGGATCAGGTATTAATGCACCCAAAAATTTTGATAAGATTTTCTGTAAGCATCTAAATAAAATTACAACAAATAAATATATACCAGCAATAAATAAATTTGAAGCAATAGCGAATCACGACTCTTTGGTTAATTTTTCTAACTCTTTAAACTCTCTAGCCATTTCATTATTTAAAATTCTAAACGACTTACGTTTCCTTTCATCAGGGCCAAGATCAGGATTAGGTGAAATAAACATACCCGCTAATGAGCCAGGCTCATCTATAATGCCAGGAAAAGTAAATCCAACTCAAATTGAAGCACTTAGTATGGTATGTTGTCAAGTAATGGGCAATAATTTAGCAGTTAATCAAGGAGGTGCACAAGGTCACTTTGAATTAAATGCGTTTAAACCGCTAATTATTTTTAACATTATAAATTCAATTAATTTACTCTCTGATGGTATCAATAGTTTCAATAAACATTGCTTAAAAGATCTTTCAATTAATAAAGAAAATATAAAAAAACATTTAAATAATTCTCTGATGTTAGTAACTGCTCTTAACAAACATATAGGATATGATAATGCAGCAATAATTGCCAAGAAAGCGTTCAATGAAAACATAACATTAAAAGAAGCTGCAATGAAGCTGAAAATAGTTACCGAAAAAGAGTTTGATAGGATTGTTGATCCTAAAAAAATGATCTAATTAATATATTCGTAATTTGTTTCGTCAGAAAACAATTTTCTTAGAAGTTGGTTATTTAAATAATGTCCAGATTTGTTTCCATAAAAATACCCTATTATTGGTGAACCAGCTAAGTAAAGATCACCAATTGAGTCTAAAATTTTATGCCTCACAAATTCATCAGTGTATCGTAAACCATCTTTATTTAAAATTTCATTTTCTCCAACAACTACGGCATTATCAAGAGAACCACCGAGAGCTAAGCCATTAGACCTCAAATATTTCACATCTTTTTCAAAGCCAAAAGTTCTTGCAGCAGCTATATCTGTTTTATAATTTCCATTAATTAATTGAAGTTGACATGATTGTTTTGAAACAATTTTACTGGGAAAATCAATTTCAAAATCTATTGAGAATTGATTATTGGGAACAATTTTTACTGAGGTATTGTTTTCAGAAACTTCAATTGATTTTTTTACATTTAACAATTTTCTTTTCTTACTTTGTTTTTTAATTCCAATTTCTTCAATCATTTCTACAAAAGGTTTTGAGCTTCCATCCATAATTGGCACTTCATTAGCATTTATATAAATATTTAAGTTATCAATATGCAAACCTGAAAGAGCGCTCATTAAATGCTCAATTGTTGATATTTTAACTCCATATGAATTTGATATTGTGGTACTTAGTACCGTTTCTGAAACATTGGACCAAATTGCTTCAATCACATTATCATTTTTTTTATCTACACGAATAAATTTAATACCATTATCAACTGCCGCAGGTTCTAAAGTTAATTCAACTAGGTTTCCAGTATGAAGACCAATACCTTTTATTGAAATAGAATTTGATATTGTTTGTTGATTATTATTTTTATGATTTGTATCTATCATTTGCTATGCAAAAAAGTGCTGTTTACAGCACTTTTTTATATATTTTCAGAGATTCCTCAACAAACTGAATGTTACAAAATATTACAAGATATTAGTTTGCTTGCCTTCTTAAAAAAGTCGGAATATCTAGTAATTCTTCTTCAGTTTCCTGGTTAAAATCATCATCAGATTCATCACTAGTTGCGCTAAATTCAGGCTCTACTCTCTCTTCAACTTCTGTGGGTGTATGACTATTTTCATTATCATCTGCTTCGTCAATGTGTTCTGAAATCATCGGCTCAGATTTCTCTTTTTGATCAACGGCATCAGATGTAGCATCAGTGGAGATATTATCGAATAAGCTTAATCTTCTAACTGAAGTCTCATTTGAATTTTCTTCATTTATCTGATCCTCATCAATATTTTGAACTCTCTCAGCTAATTCATTTGTATTAGTGTTTTCGTTATCTATATTTTCATATTGATTAGAAAGTTCTTCCTCAATATGATCTGTAATATTATCAGTTTCCTCAATGGAAGATTCACTTAGAGTATTCTCTTGCTCAACTTCAGTTGTAGTCTCTTCTAGAGTTTCCAATTGATGCTCATCTTCAGCAATTTTAGTTTCTTGAATATTTTCAATTTCAGAATGAATTTCTCCTTGATTATGATCTAAATCTGCACCAATGTTAAAAGCATCTAAATTTTCATCAGTACTTGATTGTGATTTATAAACATCATTATTTATATTTATTGGAGCAAAACTTTCTAGAGGCTTTGCACTTATGCCAACATTAGAATCAATACCAGTAGCAACAATGCTCACTCTTACAAGTCCATCTAACCTGTCATCACACGTTGTTCCATAAATAATATTAGCCTCTTCATCTACCTCTTGTTTTATTCTATTTGCCGCTTCATCAACTTCGTACAGTGTAATATCTTTGCCACCAGTAATATTTATAATTAAGCCTTTTGCACCCTTTAAAGATACATCATCAATTAGAGGATTAGCTATTGCAGCTTCAGCAGCGGCAACTGCTCTTCCCTCACCAGATGCCTCACCAGTGCCCATCATAGCTTTTCCCATCTCTGACATGACGGTTTTGATATCAGAAAAATCAAGATTAATCATTCCTGGTTGAACCATTAAATCAGTTACACCTCGAACACCGGCATACAAAACATCATCTGCCATCTTAAAAGCATCTGAAAAAGTCGTTTTTTCATTTGCAATTCTAAATAAATTTTGATTTGGAATAGTTAATAACGTATCAACAAACTGCTGAAGCTCTTCAATACCTTTTTCAGCCAGTTTCATTCTTTGGGACCCTTCAAAATGAAAAGGTTTTGTAACAACCCCTACGGTTAAAATTCCTCTTTCTCGAGCAAGTTTGGCTATCACAGGTGCAGCGCCTGTACCGGTGCCTCCACCCATTCCTGCAGCAACAAATAACATGTGGCTACCATCTAATTTTTCAGCAATTTCATTTATTGCTTCTTCAGCTGCTTGCCTACCAATATCAGGTCTCATGCCGGCACCCAAACCCCGAGTGCTATTTAAACCTAATTGTATTTTGTTTGGACATGATGATATTTGTAATGCTTGCGCATCAGTATTTGCTATTAAAAAATCTACACCTTCAAGGTTAGAATTCATCATATTATTAACGGCGTTTCCGCCTGATCCACCTACACCTAAAACAGTAATTTTTGGATGAAGGTTTTCACCTACATCTTGTAATGAAATATTAATTGTCATTTATAATTCTCCGCCGTTTATTTGTTTTTTAACGAATCGTTATCGAAATCGTCAATTATAAATATCTACATATAGTATATCAAATATACTGATCTAGCCAATTAAAAAAACCACCAAATCCTTGTTTTTTTTGTTTTTTTCCTTGTTTTTCAATAATTTTTTCCAAATAAATGTCAGGATCAAATAAACTACATCCAATGACATCTGAAAAACTTGGATTTTTCATACTTTCATTAGAGATCCAACCTTCTTGAGGTAAGCCAATTCTTACATTACTTGAAAAAATTAATTCAGCATATTGAGTTATGCCTTCCAGTTGAGATCCTCCTCCAGTTAAAATAACATTCTTTATTTGTTTTTTATGAAGATTATTTTGTTTTAATTTTTGCCAAATCATTTCAAGAGTTTCTTCAACCCTTGGCTTAACTATAGAATTAATTTTTAATCTATTAATTTGAACAAATTTATCATTTTCTCCAGAAATAATTGGCACTTCGATGATTTCATATTCATCACTGGGCGCGCTTATTAATGAGCTATACAATGTTTTTAGTCTTTCAGCGCTATCAATTGTGGTAGAAACACCTCTTGCAATATCATTAGTTATATTATTACTTCCAACTAAAATACTATCTCCATAAATAAAATTATTATTTTCAAAAACAGATACTGAAGTATTTGAATGACCAAGATCTATACAAATTGAACCAATAGTCTTTTCATCGTCACTCATAACCGCTAAAGAAGATGATAAAGGCAAAGGCACAAAATTATCAACTTTAACTTTTAATTTATTAACAATATTTTTATAACTATTAAGAATTTTAATGGGAATTAGTATTTTGTAAAATAATATTTTTAAGTTCTGACCATAGTTGCCAATAGGAGAATTAGATAATATGTTATTGTCCAAAATATAGGCATAGATATTGTTATATAATTCATAATAATCTTCATTAACAGTGAAGAAATCAGATTTATTTATAGCTTTTTTTACATCCAGTTCTGATATTTCATTTTTTAAGATTTGAACTTCTGAGTCATAGTATTTTGAAATACTATCAATAATTGGAATATTTAAATTAATCGAATTAATTTTTGTTTGAGATTTTTTTTCTGATTCATCTATCAGAAGTTTAATTTCGTTTAATAATTCATCAAAATTTGTAATTAAATTCTTCTTTAAATTTTTAGATGGATAACTTTCACATGATAGTAGTTTAAAATTTTTATTTTCTTTTACCTCTAAAACAGCACATGATATTTTAGAATTACCAATATTTAAGCCAACTTTAATCATTTATTTTAAAATTTATTATTGCTTTGTCTCGATTTCTTAAATCTATACTTTTTATTAACAAAATTTCACTTTCATCTAATTGATTTAATAATTTAATAAAGCTGTTTAGTGAACTTTTTATATGTTTTTCTGATAATAAAATAAGTAATTCATTACTAATTTTCAGATTCCATCTTCTTTCATTTATAAAATGAGCCTCCCTAATATTGTCTAATTCATGACTCTGTAAACTTTTAACAATATCTAATAAGTTAACAGCATGATTTAGAGCATTTTTTCCAGAAAAAATTGTAAAATTTTTATCATTTTCTTTGTATTGATCTATAATCTTTCCCTCTTTAGAAAAATAATAAATTTTATCGTTAAAAAGATACAAACCTATTGGCTCATATTCTAAGATTTCTAGGCTAATTTTGCTTTTAAAATTATTAGATAAATTTACATTATTTACCCAATTTAGTTCACTGATTTCTTTAGATAAATTTTTAAGAGGAATCAAGAAAATTGATTTACCAAAATACTTATTCATTATCTTAGAAACTTTAGATTTATCTACCCTTATTAATTCATTCGTTTCATAAGAGGTTAGTACAAAATTATTCTTTTCTGAAAATTCCTGAATAATTTCTCTATATATTTTTTTTTCTAGAATATAATCATAAATATAAAATAATGCTAAGATAAAAGTCAAAAAAATGAGTAGATATTTAATTAGTTTAAATTTAGAAATAAAAGTAATTTTTTTTTTATTGTAATTATTTCTCATTTTGCATTTTTTATTAAGAGTTTAATAATAGTTTCAAATTTAATTTTTTGATAGTTTGCTTGTTCTGGCAACAGCGAAAGTTTTGTCAATCCAGGTTGGGAATTAATTTCTAAAAAATAAATTTTATTTTGGTTTTTATTATATATGAAATCAATTCTTGAAAGTGTATTACACTTAAAAATTTTGTGAATTTTCATGGCCAGACTCAAACATTTCTTATAATTTTTTTTACTTATTCTTGCTGGTATAAAGTGTTTTGAAAAACCTTTTGTGTATTTAGCCTGGTAATCATATGTTGAATTTAAAGAAACTATCTCAGTTACTGCTAAAGATTTTGGTTTAGAATTCTGTTCAAGAACTGATACTGTCAATTCAATCCCATAAATAAATTTTTCTATCAGAAATTTTTCATTAAGATCAAATTTTCTTTTATAATTAGTAAGCTCTTTCAAAAAAATATTTAAATCTTTTTTAGTTCTTATAATCTTTAAACCATAACTTGAACCACTTGATACTGGCTTTAATACAAATTTTGAATATTTGTTTTTAATAGATAACAAAAAATTAGAATTTATTTGTTTACAGTTAACTATTTCAAAACTTGGAGTTTTGATCCGAAATTTATTAACAATTTTTTTTGATTTTTCCTTATCAAAACAGCTTCTTGAAGAATATTGATTAGAGTGAGTAAAACGAAATTTATTTTTTTTTAATATTTTTTGAATAGCACCATCTTCTCCAAATGGACCATGTAAAGCATTAAAGCATATGTATTTATTAGAATATTTTACAATATCTTTTTCAAATGTTTTGGGATTGACTGTAAAATTTTTAAAATTAATTTTTAGTTTTGTTAAAGCTTTTCCAATTTGTTTTGCAGTGTTAAGTGAAACTTTATGCTCCTCGTTATAACCTCCTTGTAATATTAAAACTTTCATAAATTCACTCACCTAATATTTTTATTTCCCATTCAAGCTCTATGCCATGCACCTCTTTTACTCTATTTTTTACCTTTGTACCTAATTTCTCAATATCACTAGCAGTAGCGTTTCCATTATTTATTATAAAGTTTGAATGCATATGACTTACAGAAGCGTCTCCAACTTTCATTCCCTTGCACCCAGCTTTTTCAATTAGTTCTGCTGCAAATCTACCTTTAGGATTTTTAAATGTACTTCCTGATGTTTTTTCTTTTATTGGCTGTGTTTTTTTTCTTTTTGATTTGATGTAATTATTTTTTAATAAAATTTTTTCCTGTGATGAAAATTCGAAATTAAAATCTGCTTTCAGAATTATTGAGTTTTTTTCTATATTTGAAGATCTATATTTTAAATTTAATTCATTCGAATATACATATTTTATTAAACCCTTAGAATTCAATATCAAAATTCTATTTAAGTTGTCAGATGTTTGTGCACCGTAACAACCGGCGTTCATCGTAACTGCTCCACCAATTGTACCAGGTATACCTGTAAAAAATTCAAAATCCTTTATTGAGTTTTTAAGAGCAAATTTTGCAAGGTTAAAATCTAAAACGCCAGCGCCCACACTTAAAATATTATTTTTAATTTTAATTTTGTTAAAACTTTTTCCTAATTTAATTATTAATCCCTCATAACCTGAGTCTCTAACTAAAAGGTTAGAACCTACTCCAGTTATTGTGTATTTTATTTTATCAGCAAAACCAACAATGGTTTTTAGATCTTCAAGATTATTAATAACTATGAACCCTTTTGCTTTACCTCCTGCTCTAAACCAAGTAGAATTTCCCATGTCATAATCAAATAATATTTTATCTTTGATCTTTAATTGAATATCGTAAAGAATATCATTCATTACTTTTTAAAAAATTACTTGCGATTTTACTTATTGAGCCAGCACCCATAAAAATGATAATATTATTTTTATTAGTTTCTTTATAGATACTTTGATTTACATTTTTTTCTTTTATGTAAAATATATTTTTATTTGATTTAATCAAATGATTGTAAATATTTTTAGTTTCAAAACCTTTAATTATTTTTTCTCCTGCAGAATAAGTATCAAGTAAATATAACCTGTTTATTTTTGATAAAACTTTTAAAAATTGATCAAACAAAATTTTCGTTCTTGAATATCTATGGGGTTGAAATACCACAACAATATTTTTATTTATTTGTTTTGCACCATTTAGAGTTGCTAGAATTTCAGTTGGATGATGAGCATAATCATCATAAATATTAGATAAATTTACTTTTCCTAAATGCGTAAACCGTCTTTTTACTCCAATGTAATTAGTCAATGCAGTCTTAATATAATTATTTTTCACACCTGCTAACAATGCTGCAATAATACTAGAAGTTGAATTATAAATATTATGCAATCCTATTGCTTTAATTGTGTAAGACTGCAAACCTGAAATATTGTTTATAGGAATATTAAATTTTAATTTAAATTTACTGTATTCTTTTTGATATATAATTTTATTAATAAAAACATTAGCATTTTTATTTTTATTTGAATAAGAAATTATTTTTCTTGTATCATTTTTTTTGATTATTTTTTTAAGATTGTTGTCATCTTCATTTATAATAGCAACACCATAAAATGGTAAATTAATTATAAATTTTTCAAATGCTGAAATTAAATTTTTTGAAGAATTATAATAGTCAAGATGCTCAATATCTAAATTTGTAATTATAGATATTTGATGAGGCAATTTTAAAAATGAACCATCACTCTCATCTGCCTCGACAACCATCCAATCACCTTTGCCAAATTTATTGTTTTTAGATATAGAATTTATAATGCCACCATTAACAATTGTTGGATCAAGCTTTCCTGTTTCTAAAATATTTCCAACTAAACTTGTTGTTGTTGTTTTGCCATGGGAGCCTGCGATAGCAATACATTTTTTATTTTTCATTAGCTCAGCAAGCATATCCGCTCTGCTCACAATTGGTATTTTATTTTTTTTAGCCTCTTTTATTTCAGGGTTATTTTGTTTTACAGCTGAAGAATAAACAACAGCATTCACTTTTGATATATTTTTTTTATGATGTCCTATACTAACAACTATGCCAATTTCTTTTAATCTTTTTACATTTTCACTTTCAATTATGTCACTTCCAGATACAGTATAGCCAATTTTTTTCATTAGTTCAGCTATACCTGACATACCTATACCGCCAATTCCAATAAAATGAATTCTTATTTTTTGATTTTTATTTTGCATTTTGTATATAATTCCACATTAACTCATTTGCATTTTTAATTTCAATCTCTTCAAAATTTAGTTTCAATTTTTTTCTAAAATTCATATCATTTAATGTTTTGTCTATAAATAACATGATTTCATCTTCATTAATGTTATTTTTGTCTACTATAATTGCACAGTTAATGCTGCTAAGTATTTTGGCATTTTCAAATTGATGATTATCTTTAGCACTAGGTAATGGACAAATAATAGCAGGAATTTTATACTTAATTAAATCATTGATAGTTCCTGCTCCTGATCTACAAAGAGCAATGTCGGTTTGATCTAGTATATCATCAAAATCATTAAAAAAATATTTTATTTGAAATTTGTAATGATTCTCTTTTAATAAATCTTCAATTTCTAATTGTTTTGATAATGGTGCCTGAATAGTAAAAAATATTTTTTTTGAAATTGAAATTTTATTAAAATTATTAATAATGTACTTGAAAATATCTAATAAATCTATTGAACCTTGGCTGCCCGCAAAAAGCAAAAAATTAATTTTAGAATTTTTTTTATTTTTTATATTTATTGAATTGTTTTGTTCTAGTCTTTGGGGCAATCCTACTACTGATACTTTATTTTTATACTTATTAATATTTTTATACTCTTTATCAAAATTCATAAAAATTTGACTAGAAAATTTAAGAAAAATTTTATTTACTTTCCCTACAACAGAGTTTTGTTCATGTATGTATAACGAAGTTTTAAAGAAATATTTAAATAGTAAAAAACAACATAATGGGGCAGAAGATGCATAACTTCCAAAAGAAATAATATTCTTAGGTTTTAGTTTAAGAAAAATTACTATAGATTGAATGAAGCCTAATAGTAATTTAATTGAAGCTAATAATTTAAAAAAGAAATTACCTGAATAATGTGATGAATGAATTTTAAATAATAAATTTTGATCTATATTGTTAATATAATTACTTCCTCTATTATCACATAAAATATAAACTTTTTTATTTTTCTTCCTTAAATATTTAAAAAAATTAACCGCTGGCAAAACATGGCCACCGGTACCACCTGTAATGATTAATATATTATCACTCATTATTTTTTAAATTAGTTATGGATAATAAAAATCCGAATAATATACTTGTTGCCAACATAGAAGAGCCACCATAACTTACGAAAGGAAGTGTCATGCCTTTAGTTGGTATCATTCCCAGTGCACTTAAAATATTAATTAAGCTTTGAAGGCCAAATGAACAAATCAAACCCGATGTTGCTATTATTTTATAAGGATTACTGACATTAAGAATTTTTAAAAGTGTTTTAATAACTATTGAAAGAATAATAATTAAAATAATCAAGCAAAAGATTAAACCTAACTCTTCACCTGCTACAGCAAATATAAAGTCAGTATTTGCATCAGGTATTTTTTCTTTTAGATCTCCTTGACCTGGGCCTTTCCCCAAAATGCCACCAGATTTAAATGCTAATAAACTTAAATCTATTTGATATGAATCAGCATTTCCTACAAAGGAGTCTATTCTATTTTTAACGTGATCAAGAAAATAATACGCAAATATTGAAACTGCTAAGATAAATATCAAACCATATATTACTAAAAGAATGGGCAAGCCTGCAATAAAAAGTTGACAAAAGAAAGTTGCAGAAATTAAAATTGTCATTCCTAAATCTGGTTGCATGAGTACTAAAGAAATTAACATTATAAAAAGTATAAATGTTGTAAGTAAATAATATTTTCTTCCCTTAATAGATTGCGCAATCCCCCAGGAAGATAATATAATAAAGAATGGTTTTATAACTTCTGATGGTTGAAAGGAAAAACTATTTACTTTTAGCCATCGTTTTGCTCCTTTGACCTCATAATCAAATAAGAACAAAGACCCTAATAAAATTATTAAAATCACAAAACCAAATAAAGCAAACCTTCTAACATTTTTGTCTGATTGTTGAGATAAGAAAATAATAATAATCAAACTAAAAAAATAAAAGATACTGTGCCTATTTATTATTAAAAAATTTTGATTTACGGAATAAGATAATAGTACACCTAATAAACCTAAAATTAGAATGAGAATAAAGTTAATTTTATCAATAGAAGTCCAAAAATTTCTAAAATTCATTTCTTTATCTTTTCTAAAACTAATTTGTTAAAAAAATTACCTCTTTTTTCAAAGTTTTCAAATTGATCAAAGGATGCGCAAGCAGGAGCAAATATAATTGTAGCCTTACCATCAAAACTATCCAAATGTTTCCAAAGATGGTTAAGAGCATTTTCTAAATTTTCATATACTTCTGAAATTGCATTTAATCTAATTTGTTTTTTAATAGAAAATCTTGATTTTCCATATATGTATATTTTTTTGATATCATGTTTAAATTTAATGAATTTTCCAAATTCATCTCCTTTTTTTGCTATTCCACCTAATAATAAAAAAATATTTTTTTTATCTTCTAGCGTAACCAATGCTGAAGCTACATTTGTAGCCTTACTGTTATTAATGATTAATTTAGATTTTGTATTTAGGATAATATTAGATCTAAACGGTAAACCTCTAAAATTCTTAATGCTTTCATAAAAAAATTTGATTGAAATTCGTAAATATTTACATACAGCATAAGCAACCAAAATATTTTGAATATTGTATTTATGTGCAAGATCTATAGAAATATTTTGTAATTTATTTTTCTTACATCTACTAAAATATTTATCAACTATAAATCCATTTTCATAATAAATGTCTGCACTACTATTATGCAAAGAAAAAGATATTTTATTTTTAATATTAATGTCATTAAAAATTTTTTTTGAAAATTTATCATCAATTGAAATTAAATTGATATTATTGCGATTAATATTTAATATATTTTTTTTTGTTTTAACATATTGTTCAAAATTTTTATATCTATCTAAATGATCTTGAGAAAGATTAAGTATAATAGATATTTTTGGCTCAAAATTTTTTATAGTTTCTAGTTGGTATGAACTTAACTCAACAACATGATAAAAAAATAATTTTTTTTGCAAAATTGAATTGCAGAGTGGTTCACCAATGTTACCGCCAACAAATACCTTTTTCGAACTTTTTTTTAAAATATCTCCTATAAGCTTAGTAGTGGTTGATTTTCCATTTGTACCAGTAACTGCAATTATTTTTTCAGTCGTGATATTTTCATAATACAAATTTAAATCTCTTTTTAATTGTGACCTTTCAACTTTTGCAAATTTTTTATCGTTAATAGATATACCTGGAGTTACATAAATATTATTATAATTTTTCAAGTTTGTTTTATTAACTGGAATTAAACTTAAATTTCTAAATTTTTTTTTTAATAAATATCTAGTTTTTTTACTATCATCCCAATATTCAAAATTTTTATTTTGTTTTTTTAATAGCTTAATAACTGCAAGTCCACTTTTGCTTATGCCATATACATAATCTTTCATTTATCTAATTTTTAATGTAGCTAAACTTAGCAATGCAAGAACGATTGTTATAATCCAAAACCTAATCACAATTGTTGACTCTGCCCATCCCTTTTTTTCAAAGTGATGATGTAGTGGAGCCATCATAAATACTCGTTTGCCAGTTAATTTAAAACTAATTACTTGAATAATTACTGAAAAAGTTTCTAAAACAAATAAACCTCCTGCAATTGCCAGAACAATTTCATGCTTAACCATTATTGCAATTGATCCTATTGTAGCCCCTAAAGCTAAAGAGCCGGTATCACCCATAAAAACTTTTGCTGGTGGTGCATTAAACCAGAGAAATCCCAAGGCAGCCCCAATCAATGCGCCACATAGAACAGACAATTCACCAGTTCCTGGTATATAATTAATAAGAAGATAATCAGAAAAAACAATATTTCCTGAAACGTAAGCTATAAAAGCAAAAGTCATTGCAACTATCATTATTGGCACTATAGCAAGACCATCTAGCCCGTCTGTTAAATTTACAGCGTTTGCTGAACCTACAATAATAAATAATGAAATAATGAAATAAAAATATCCAAAATTCACAATCATATTTTTAAAAAAAGGAAAAGATATTGTAGTATTAATTTGATCGTCAAGGTTGTTAATAACTAAAATTGATATCATCAAAGCAAAAAATATTTGCAAAATTATTCTTGTTCTAGCTTTAAGTCCATTACTTGAGTTTGATTTAATCTTATTATAATCATCCACAAAACCGATAAATCCAAAAAGAATCAAGGCTAAAAACCCAATCCATACATAAGTGTTTTGTAAATCAGACCACAAGATTAAAGAAATCACTACACTTAAAATAATCAAGAGCCCTCCCATTGTAGGGGTACCTGCTTTTTGAATTATATGATTTTCAGGACCATCATTTCTTATAGGTTGACCGATTGGTTGAATTATAGAAAGTTTATTAATTATGTATTGTCCAAATATTAAGGAAAAAAAGAGTGCGGTTAAAATTGATGCACCAACTCTAAAAGTTATAAAATTAAATAAGTTTAAAAAACTATATTGTTCGACATAGTGTTGGGCTATTATTTTAAACAAGATTATCCCTTCTTAAAAAACTTTAGTTTTGTTACAAAATTATTTACTTCAGTGCTGTTGGAACATTTAGCCATTATGATGGCATTTTTATGAATATTTTTTTCTAGATATCTCATGATAATTTTGCTTTGATTTAAATATACATATTTATTTTTTAAATTAGAAAACATATTTAGTGCTTTTTTAAAAGAGTCGCCAGATAAAATGACTTGATCAAAATAATGTTTTTCAATTACTTTTATTACTTTAAAGTGATGATCAAGCGAACTCAAACCCAATTCATTCATATTTCCTAAAATTAAATATTTGTGTCTATTCTTATTTTTATATACTGAAAAATTTTCTATACTTTCAATCATTGTCTCAGGATTTGCATTATACGACTGGTCAATTAGTTTGATTTTAAAGTTTTTAAAAAAAAGATTATGTATACTTCCTCTCCCTTCAATCTTTGGAATTTTAAATTTATTTTGAAAAATAATTTTAGTATCAATTTTATTATAAACAAAAAAACTTAAAACAAATATTAAGTTTGAAATCTTCTTTTGCTCATAATTAGATAAGATAATTTTAAAATTTTTATTTAGAATTTTTATATTTATTTCATATTTAGAATTTAATTTCTTAATTTCTTTTATATAACTCTGATCTATTTTTTTACCTATACATATTATTTTTTTGATTTTCTCTTTTTTTGCAATACGATAAATTAATTCCTCTTCTTTAGTTTTTTTTTGTAAATATAGAATTTTAGATAAAGGGTTAAATTTTTTTACAAATATATCAGCTTTTTCCTTTGCAATATTTTTTTTATTAATAAAATTTTCAAGATGAGTTGATAAAATGTTGGTAATAAATATTTGAGAAGGTTTAACTAATTTTGTCAACTCTCTAATTTCAAAAAAATTATTTGTTCCAATTTCAAATATTGCATAGTGAGATTTTAAATTTAAATTTAAAATTGAAAGCATTACTCCCAAATTATTATTATAACTTTTAACTGATGCATAAACTTTAAATTTTTTTGATAAGTAATATTTTAAATACTCTTTAAGAGAAGTTTTTCCAGCACTGCCTGTTATTCCTATTACCTTACCTTTATATAGAGATCTTTTGATTTTTGATAAATCTAAAAGAAATTTTTGAACATTTTCAACTAAAAGTATGTTTTGATAAGAAAAAGATTTTGGTAATTTTTTATCAGTAATACAATATTTGGCACCAGCTCTAATAGCTTCATGTATGTATTTATTCCCATGATTATTTGAACCTTTTAAAGCTATAAAAATATCATTTTTTTTTATATCCTTACTGCTTATTTTTAATTTATTTTCAGAATTAATTATATATTTTTGAATTGTTTCCAAAAGGATCATAATTCTGAAATGATATTTTTTGTTATTTTAAAATCATCAAAATCAATTTTTTTATTCTTAATTAATTGATATTTTTCATGACCTTTACCAGCAATTATAAGAATATCATTTAAATCCAGCTTAGAAATTGCATAATTAATTGCTTTTTTTCTATCAGGTATTTCAAATCCATTTGGGCAATATTTTTTTAGTATTTTTCTTATGTTTTTTGGATTTTCATTTCTAGGATTGTCATCAGTAATATATATTTTATTGGCATATTTTGCTGCAACAAGTCCCATTTTTCTTCTTTTGAGCTTGTCCCTATCTCCTCCACATCCAAATACAAGCGATGGTTTAAATTTATCATAAGAAAAATTTTTTAAAATATTTTCTAAAGCATCAGGTGTATGCGCATAATCTATTATAATTTTTGATTTTTTTTTCTTAAAATTAATTGTCTCAAACCTACCTGGTACTGGTTTAAGCATGAACAAACAATTAATAATTTTTTTTGGATCAATCTTCATGGCTAGAGCACATGCTATTGCACATTCCAAATTTTCCTTTTGGATTTTATTTTCTAATTTAAATTTATCCAACTTATATTTTTTACCAAATATTTTTAAATATAAATTATCATTTTTAATAAAGAATACATCTTTAGATCCATAAGTAATCATTTTAATTTTTTTATTTTTTAATTTTTTTTCTATTATTTTATATTTTTTAAGTTGTGAATTAACTACAGCTACACCTTTTAAATTCAAACTTTTTGTTAATAGAGAAATTTTAGTATTAACATATTCATCAAAGCTCTTATGATAATCGAGGTGATCGTGAGAGATATTAGTAATTGCAGCCACATCTATTTTTATATTTTTGAAGCGATCCTGATGAATCCCGTGACTTGAAGCTTCTGAAATGAAATTATAATTTTGTTTGATACTTGAATGGGCAAATTGATAGAGATCTAAATTACTTGGAGTAGTAAGTATAGCTTCTTTTATTTTTTTCATGTTAATAAAAAAACCAAGGGTTCCAGTTAATTTTGAAGGAATTTTATTTATTTTGCATATTTGAGAAAGATACCAAGTAGTAGAGGTTTTTCCGTTCGTACCTGTAATTGCAACTAATATTTTAGGTCGAAATGGTTTTATAAGTTTTACTAACTTTAATACCTCTTTATCTAGATCTTTTACAATAATTTGATTTAGTGATAAATTTTCAATAATGTGATTAGTTATTACAGTATTTAAATTTTTTGAAACAGCCTCATGAAGATATGATAATTTAAAATTTCTGTTCTGATTGATTACAAAAAGAGTATTTGCAGTTATATTACTAGAATGATCACTAATAAATTTTATTTTTTTTTTAGGGAGTTTGCCTATAATGTTTGCATTAACAAAAATTTTATTGAGATCAGAGAAAAGCATATCCATATTTATAAATTTTATTAATATCTGCTTTTATAAACTCATCATGTCTAAGTGATGGCAAATTTAAAATTTTTATCATTTCATAAATTATTTTCTTTACAAGTGGAGCATTTACAACAGCTCCTGTCATCCTCTGCTTAGAGTCGTTTGGTTTTTTTGGATAAGTTATGGCCGTATAAACTACATACTTTGGTTTATTTATTGGAAATACACCTATAAAAGAAGTCATATTTCTATCTTTATAATATTGGCCACTGGAATCTATTAATTCGGTTGTGCCAGTTTTGCCTCCTATATTATATCCATCAATTTTAACCCTAGGCCCTGTGAACTTAGTTTTAGTTACAACTGAATTCAATAAATTTAAAAAATATTCTGAGGAGTCTTCTTTTATAAGTATGTTGTAAGATGATTTGCTTTTAGAATTTAAAATAAAAGTTGGATTTACGATATAACCATTATTAGATAGGGAGGCATACGCTTTAATTAAGTGTAGCGGTGTTATTGAAAAGCTATGACCAAAACCAATTCTTGTTGTCTCATGCTCCCTCCAATTGTTAGGGTTTGCAAGAGGTTTTTCAACTTCTAAAAGTTCAATATCTATTTTTTCAAAAAAACCTAACTTTTTAAGAAAGTCTTTTTGATTTTTTTTTCCAATTTTTAGAGC
Organism: uncultured Alphaproteobacteria bacterium; assembly: GCA_902589095.1. Classification (GTDB taxonomy): domain Bacteria; phylum Pseudomonadota; class Alphaproteobacteria; order HIMB59; genus CACPNW01. The sequence goes on from CACIRR010000021.1 coordinate 18,658, forward strand.
AATTTGTGCAGTACCTATATTTGAAGACTCAACAACAATCTTTTCTACGTTGTACAAACCATCATCTTTGTAAGAGTCATGATCTTTTACTCCCTTTATACTTTTCTTAACATCAAAAATCATACTTGGATCAATTATCCCATAATCAAAACCATTAACAGCTGTTAAAGGTTTGAATGTTGATCCCATTTCATAGTTGGATTGTACAACTCTATTCAATAAATTATCTTCATTAAAACTACTATTATCATTTGGATTAAAATCTGGATAACTAACAGATGATAAAATCTCCCCATTCGAAATATCCATTACTATTGCCAAACCAGACTCAGCTTTGTAATGATCAATAGTTTCCAGTAAATTTTGCCTTATTGATTGCTGAAGATTGATATCTAAAGAAAGTGTAACATCCATAGAGCTTGATAATTTTTGATCAAAACTTCTCTCGATCCCTTTTTGACCAACATGATCAATATTTACAAACCCTACAAGATGAGAAGCGCTATTTTTATAAGGATAAATTCTTTTCAGTTCACTATGAAATTCTAGATTTATTTCTCCAAGATCAATTATTTTTTGATGCTCATTAGGGGTAATATTTCTTTTAAGCCAAACAAATTTTTTACCACTTAGCAATTTATTTCTAATTATATTTTGATCTATATCTAATATCTTAGCTAATTCTTTTGCCAAATGATTAGAATTTTTGATAAATTTTGGTCTTGCAGATAAAGACTTTGATTCTACTGATGCTGCTAATACTTCACCATTCCTATCATAAATAATCCCTCTATTTTGTTTTTCTTCTGATTTTAATTGAGGAGCATTTTCAAAATAACTTGATATAGTTATGAAACTAATTCTATAAAAAACAGAACAGAAGAAAAATAAAAAAACTAAAATTGAAAAAAAAATTCTCTTATGGAAATTTTTTAGAGAATCAGAGTCAAATAAAAATTTTCTATTTTTATTCATTTATTCAGCAATTAAATTAATTAAAATTATTTCATTTGCTTTAGTATTTGAGATGTTTTTAATATCTACGATTTTTTTTTCTAAAAATATTTCTTCATGTGAAAAATAGATTCCATGAAGTTTTTTCAAATAGTCTGCATTATTATAAAATGAGTATTCTATTTTATTAACTTTTAATTCTTCTTCCAGTTTTTCAATATTTTTCAGCTTTTTATTATTACTTAACTCAAGCTGTCTAGTCATATTTCCCAAATATATTGTTAAAAATACTATGATCAAATTTATAAAAAGAAAAATAACAATATGTTTGGCATACTTCATATTTAAATCTTTTGGGCCACCCGAAGCTTAGCTGATCTAGATCTTGGATTATTATCAATCTCAAAATCCTCTGGTCTTAAAGGTTTTTTGGTGATTATCTTTAAGGTTATAGGACCAAGATCACCTAAGTCCGGGAGGTGGCGGGAGGAACGCCATCGTTTACCACTTTTGTGGTTAAAAAAATCTTTCACAATTCTATCTTCTAGACTTTGGAAAGAAACTATTATCAATAAGCCATTGGGTGCTAGTAAATTTTCTGATTTTTGAAGAGCAAGTTTTAATTCATTTAATTCATCATTTATATAAATTCTCAACGCCTGAAACGTTTTAGTAGCTGGATGAATTTTATTTTTTAAATTATTATTGGGTACAGATTTTTTAATTATATCTGACAAAGCTATAGTATTGTCAATTGGTTTTATAGCCCTGTTTTTAATAATATTTTTTGCAATTTTTCTTGAATATTTTTCTTCTCCAAATTGAAAAAAAATATCTGCTAATTTTTTTTCATCAAATGAATTTACAATCTCATAAGCGTTCAAATCAGATGATCCCATTTTCATATCCAATGGACCTTCATTTTGAAAAGAAAATCCTCTATTGGGGTTATCAATTTGATTAGAACTCACTCCTAGATCAAAAATAATTACATCAAATTTGATTTTTGAAAATTTAGACTTTTGTATTATTTGATCAATTTTGCTAAATTTTTCATTAATCAGCTCAATATTTTTAAATTTTTTGTTTAATTCGTTAAAAAAAAATTTTGAAGTTGGATCTCTATCTATTGCTAAAAGATTTTTTATATTAAATTCTTCAAGTATAGCTTTTGAATATCCTCCACCACCAAAGGTAGCATCAATAAGATTTAAGTCTCTACTCATAGGAATAAAAGATTTTACTTGATCCAGCATAACAGGAATATGACTATTAATCATTGATATTTCCTGTGAAGATTTTTCCAAGAGATTTCTTATTTAAACTCAGACGTGTTCTTGATTTTTTTTGAAGATCAATTGCAATATTAGGATTTACTATTTGAAAATAATAACCTTGACCAATGAAAGAAACTTCATCCTTTATGTCTGCAAACTTTTTAAATTTCTCAGGTATTAAAAATCTACCCTCTCTATCTAAATTTGTTGGAATCATCTCCGAAAATATTGATGTTGTAAAATCTTCGTGTTCTTCTGAAAAAAAATCTAAATTATTTATTCTTTTAGCAATTTCGTTAACTCTGGTGACACTCAAACCATCTATCACATTGTTTCTAATTGATTTTGATAATATAATTTCATTCTTGTGATCTTTAGGCAAAGCAGCCCTAAAAATAGAAGGTAATGAAACTCTGCCCTTTTTATCAATTTTGTTAACAAATGTAGA
>CACIRR010000022.1 GCA_902589095.1 uncultured Alphaproteobacteria bacterium
GGTAAAGATCTTTCCATAATGTCATTCGACTCTAACTTTTTAGATAGTTTTGCACCTTACATTACAACAATTTCTCAGCCTATTAATGAAGTTAATAGAAATTTGATAAATTTAATATTGGGAAAATTAAAAAATATTAATTCAAATAGTAATTTTCTTTATAAATCAAAGTTGAAAGAAAAAAACTCTGTTATTAATTTAAATCATCTTTGATTTTTTTTAATTCTTTTTTATCAATCCCAATATAATGTTTTTTGTTTGGATATTTTTTATTTCTGACATCTTTTACAAAAAGTTTGTAGGCATTAATTGATTTAATCTTAATTTCATCATAGTTTTTTTTCAAATTAGTATAAGTTTTTGAATGTCTTGGTATGTGGTCATTGTTATATCCTAGGATATCCTCTGAAAATAAATATTGAGCATCACAAATTGTTCCGCTTCCCATTCCAATTAAAAAGATATCTGTTTTTTTAGAAATAACCTCAACTACTTCTTCTGGTACTATTTCTATTTCTGCTGCAAAAGCACCAGAGTCTTCAAGTATATGAAGTTCTTTTAGTATTTTGGTTGCCTCCTGAGTATTTTTTCCAAAAGCCTTAAATCCTCCATAATGTGTTTTCTTATATGGTATAAAGCCTGTGTGTCCAACTACGGGAATACCTTCATCAGCAATAGCTTTTATGAATCTTGCACTTTGAGGACAGTAGATTGCATCCGCTCCCATTTCTAATAATTCAAAGGATCTTTTTATAATATCATATTCTGAGAGATATCTTCCATATTGTAAGCCAACAGTGAAAAATATATTTTGTGCACTCTCTCTTAAAAATTTAAAATTGTTATTCTCTGAGGAAATAATCATATCGATACCAGCTTGTTCACAAGCTTCCGCTTCAATGGTATTATGAACGTAAACTTCAGTTAATTTTTTTTTACCTTTACTATTTAAGATATCTTTTACTGTTAATTTTTTTTTCATTGATAAATTTTAATACAATCTTTTACTTATTCTTTTTGTCTGACCGTGACTGTATATTCCATCTACCCCACCATCTCTCCCGTAACCAGATCTTTTATACCCACCTCCTGGCAAATTCACTCCATCTACAAACCAATCATTTTGCCAGATAATCCCAGCTTGAATACGATCTGCTGTCCATTTTGCTTTTTGATCATCAGCGGTAAAAACACCAGATGCCAAACCATACTTTGTTGAATTTGCTATTTGAATTGCCTCTTCTTCATCATTAAAATCAAAAACAGTTGTTACTGGTCCGAAAATTTCTTCTTGAGCAATGGTTGCATCAGTTTTAACATTATCGAAGATTGTTGGTTGATAAAAATTACCTTCACCAATCTCCACTTCTTCACCGCCAATGGCTACACTAGCTCCGGACTGTATTCCTGATTTAACATAATTTGAAACTCTCTTTAATTGCTGCGGAGAGATTAAAGGCGTTACTTCTGAGTCTTCATTTTCACCTGGGCCTATTTTTAATTCTTTCGTTTTTGCAATTAATTTGGTCATGTATTCGTCTTTAATCTTTGGGTGGACAATAACTCTCGACATTGCGACACATATTTGCCCTGCATTTGGTCTGAATATTCCTTTTAAAGTGCTATCCACTGCATTATCAATGTTGGCATCGGGATAAATAATAGCAGCAGATTTTCCACCTAACTCAAAATGTGTTGGGATGATTCGATCGGAAGTTAATTTTAAAATTTCTGAAGCTACCTCTGGAGATCCAGTAAAGACAATATAATCTACTTCAGGATGTTGTACTAATTTTCTTCCGGTAACCTCGCCATAACCATGAACAATATTAATTAATCCTTCAGGAACGCCTACTTCTTCAAAAATTTTACCATAAAAATTTGAAGATATTGGACATAATTCAGGAGGTTTTATTATAATTGTGTTCCCAACAATTAAATTTTGAGCAACCATTCCTGAGAATATAGAAACAGGATAATTCCAAGGTACAATTTGTAAACTTATTCCAAAAGGCTCTAATACAACAGAATTTTGTGTATCATTTCCAGATGGGATTAGTTTATGTTCAATCTTGTCTGTTAGCCCAGCATAAAAATCAAATGTATTTGCTGCGCCCTCAAATTCACCTATGCATTGAGCAACGGTCTTTCCATTTTCTTGACTTAAAATCTTTCCACCTTCATCCTTTTTCTCTCTTAACTTTGCAGCAATAGCTCTCATCATTCTTGATTTTTCTTGAGCATTCATATCAAGAAGAATTCTTTTATCAAAAGCTTGTCTTGCAGCATCATATGCTAAGTTTATTTCATCATCTAATGCTTCTTCAATACTCCCAACTATTTTTTGGTTTGCAGGATTCAAAACAGGGATCGTTTTTTTTGAAAGGGAGTTGATAAACCTCCCATTAATAAAATTTCTTACTTCCATAATTTTTTGTTAATTTGATTAAAAATATTATTTTAAAAGAGTCAAGTACTTTAAAGAGAAGGGATTTTTACCGGAATAAAATAGTTTGGATCTTTTGATTTTTTTATTACTGCTGGAATTATCTCTCTATATGCCTCTAACAAACTTTGAGGCTTTGGTAATTGATTCTTTATCTCTTCATGAAGCTTCGGCAAATTATAAGAAGGCACCATAGGAAACATGTGATGCTCAATATGATATTCCATTTTCCAATAAATAAAGCTGAAGATAGGATTTAGACGAACTGACCTAGTTGATAATCGATGATCTTTTGCATCTTCTTTTAGGCCCATGTGTTGTGTTATGCCCCACAAGACATTGAAAGAATTAAAAAATTTAGGAGTTAAAAATAATAAGATGGGTAAAAAACTAGCTAAATAAAATGATAATACTATTATAGTCAGCCAAAGGGTAACAAAAATCCTAGAGCTATAAATACAGTTTTTTTTCTTATCTTCAGGGATGCAATCTTCCATAACTTGAGTTTTGACTCCTAGAGCATGTTTGAGGATTTCAGCATGTAAACTCTTATGGATGGTAAAAAATGATGATCCAGGAACAAATATAAAGAGAAAGCTGAGAAGGCTATGATTTGAAAAAATACTACCATCAACTTCATAATCATGGGGATCAATTGAAGCTGTGTAGCTATGATGTAACGAATGACTCCAGCGCCATCTAACTGGTTCAAAATTATTCATAAAGCTTGCAATGACATAGAAAAAGTCATTTATTTTTCTTGATTTGAATGCAGTGCGGTGACCGCATTCATGCCAAATAGCATCAGCTCCATTCCATAGGGTGCAATAAGCAAGATAAATTGGAATAAAAATTAGAGAGCCCCAAAAATTTAAACACAAAAAACCCAACAAAATTAGAGAAGTAAAGAATGTAATAACATGTTTCCATCCGTAAAAGTCTGATCTTTTGGATAGTTTTTTCAGAACTTTTTTGTCAATTTCTGGTTTAAACCACTCTGAAGAAATGTTGTTTATACCGGTCTGAATGCTCATACTTCCTAAATATGTTTTAAAACAAAAAAATAAATAAAATAATATAAAAAAAATGTAAAATTTTCAGAATAAAGTTCATTAATCAATTATTTAAACTATAAGCTTAACTTTAATACTAATAATTAAATATATTATAAATTAGACAGAGATTTACATAATTATGAAGCTAACAATTATAGGAACAGGTTATGTGGGTTTAATTACAGGGGCATGTTTTGCTGAATTTGGATATGAAACTGTTTGTGTTGATAAGGATTTAGATAGAATAAATCAATTAAATGATTGTATATGTCCTTTTTATGAACCTGGCGTAGAAGAGCTTTTAAACAAACATTTAAATAAAACTAAATTGCTTAGCTTTTCTAATTCTTTACCGCAATCGGTTCATAATGCAGACATTGTTTTTATAACTGTTGGCACTCCATCAAAAAGACTAGAGGGTGATGCTGATTTAAGTTTTGTTTGGGATGTTGCGAGAGAAATAAGTCAAAATATCAAAAAATATTGCCTGGTGGTAACTAAATCAACTGTACCAGTTGGAACAACGCAGCACGTTAAACAAATAATTTTAGAAAATGTTAACCAGGAAAGTTTTGATGTAGTATCAAACCCTGAATTTTTGCGTGAAGGTTCTGCTATAGATGATTTTATGCGACCTGACCGAGTAGTAATTGGTTGTGAAAATAAAAAATCTGAAAATATAATGAAAGAATTATATAGACCACTGAATTTGAATGAGACCCCGATCGTATCAACTTCAATTGAGTCATCTGAAGTCATTAAGTATGCCTCCAATAGTTTTTTGGCTACTAAAATTAGTTTTATCAATCAAGTTGCTAATCTTTGTGAGCAAGTTGGAGCTAATATTCAGGATGTTGCAAAGGGAATGGGCATTGATAAAAGAATAGGGTCTAAATTTTTGCATGCAGGACCAGGCTATGGAGGATCTTGCTTTCCGAAAGATGTTAAAGCTTTCATCAATACTGCAAAAAAAAATAATGTCGACTTTTCTATTCTCTCTGCAGTAGATAGTTTTAATGATGGGCGCATTAGTGAGATAACAAAAAAAATTATTTCTAAATCCAATCTTAATAAAGGAGACACTGCTACTATGTTGGGTTTAAGCTTTAAACCGAATACCGATGATATAAGAGACTCTACTTCTATAAAAATAGCAAAAATTTTAAATGAAAAAGGGATAAATATTAAATGCTATGATCCTGAAGCTATGACCAATGCGAAAAAAGAAAATTCTTTTTTAGTTTTGTCTGATGATGCGTATGCGGCATGTGAAGAATCAAAGGTAATAATAATTGGAACGGAATGGAACGAATTTCGTGCTCTTGATTTAAAACAAATAATCGGTAAGCAAAACAATTTATGTATTTTTGATTTACGAAACATATATAACCCAAAAGAACTAAAAGAATTAGGATATAATTATTTTGGAACAGGAACATAAATATTTAATTGAAAATTTTGATAAAGAAGTCCTTCGTGAATATGACATAAGGGGGATTGTAGGACAAAATATTAATGAGAATACCGCTTATACAATTGGTCGAACTTTCGGACAAACGGTAAAATCAAAATTAAATTCAAATACAATAGTTACTGGTTGTGATGGAAGATTAACTTCTCCATTATTACACAAGGCATTATGTTATGGTCTTAGAGACTCTGGTGCAAAAGTAATAAATATTGGAATGGGTCCAACGCCGATGACTTATTTTGCCCATTATCACTTGAAGGCAGATGCTGCTGTAATGGTAACCGGTTCACACAATCCTTCAGAGTACAATGGCTTCAAAATGGTTTTTGATAAGCACTCTTTTTTTGCTGAGGATATTCAAAACCTTCAAAAATTAATTGATAATGATAGTCTAGAACTCAAAATAGGTGAAATCATTAACAATGATATCACGCAGGATTATATTAGGAGAAATCTTCTTAATATAAATTTAAAGAAAAAACTTAAAATTGCTTGGGATCCTGGAAATGGAGCTATGGGAACAGTGATGAAAGAGATTTCAGAAAAATTAACTAATTCAGAAAATATCATAATTAATGAGGATGTTGATGGAAACTTTCCTAATCATCACCCTGATCCCACTGTTCCAAAAAATATGGAACAATTAATTGCAGCTGTAGTGAGTAATAAGTGTGATGTAGGTCTAGCATTCGATGGCGATGGGGATAGATTAGGTGTCATTGATAATCTGGGTAATTTAGTTTGGGCAGATCAATACATGTTATTACTTTGTGAGGAAATATCCAAATTGTATGACAACCCAAAAATTATTATGGATGTAAAATGTAGTAAAGTGTTTTTCGATGAGGCTAAAAAAATGGGATGTGAGCCAGTAATGTCAAGAACAGGTCATTCTCCTATCAAAGAAAAAATGAAAGAATTAAAATCTCCTTTATCTGGGGAAATGAGTGGCCACGTGTGCTATGGAGATGACTTTTATGGGTATGATGATGCTATGTATGTTGGTTTAAGATTGCTTAGATTATTATCAAATGCAAATTTACCTTTAAGTGATTTAATTAGTGCTTATCCAAATACATATTCAACTCCAGAAACTAGATTTGATGTTGATGAGTCAAAAAAATTTGCTATCATCGAAGAGGTAAAAAATAGAATAAAAGAAACAGATCAAAAAATAATAGATATAGACGGTGTAAGAGTTGAAAATGAATATGGGTGGTTTTTAATGAGGGCAAGCAATACTCAGAATCAACTCACGTGTAGGGCAGAGTCTACTACAAAAGATGGTTTACACGAATTAGTTAAGACTATTGAAGACCAATTATCTTTGAGTGGAGTAAATTATAAATTTACAATCTAACGAAACAATCCCTATTATATTGTTTTAATCTTTTACATGCTGAATAAGCTTCTTTTTTTGAAAAATTATCAAATCGTGACTCATATAATTGTTTACCACTTACTTTTATAAGAACAATATTAGCTTTTTTATCGGTTGTTGTTTTTGGATATTTACTTTTTATTAACTTTAACTGTTTTTCTGCATTATTGCGATACTTAAAGGTTCCCACTACAATGGAATAAGAATTTGTTTTAGTTTTTTTTGTTTCTTTTTTTACTATTGTTGATTTTTTTTCTTTAGCATTCTTTATTCCTAACTCAGCAAATTCTTTATCCATAATAATTTTCAGAGATCTATCGCGTTGCTTTCCTGTATCGCCACCAAATATTACACCCACTAATCTTTTATTATTTCTAACAGCTGAAAATGCCAATTGAAATCCGGAGGCTCTTATATATCCTGTTTTTATTCCATCGGCTCCTTCATAACTAAGCATTAACTTATTATGCGTTTTGTAAGTCTTTCCGTTATAGGTAAATTTTTGTTTACTAAATAGTTTATATTCTTTTGGAAAATCAGAAATAAGTGCATGCGATAGAATGGCAATATCTCTTGCAGTAGTAAGTTGAGCTCTATTAGGAAGACCAGAAGCATTTTTGAAAGTTGTGTTAGCCATGCCTAAGTTTCTTGCATACTTAGTCATGAGTTTTGCAAACTCCTTTTCTGTTCCAGAAATATTTTCTGCTACAACTGTAGCTACATCATTTGCAGATTTGATTATAAGGGCCATGATTGCGTCCTCAACTTTTATGAAAGACCCAGCCTCAAGGTATAACTTGCTTGGAGATCTAGAAGATGCAATTTTTGAAACTTTTAGTTTAGTTTCATCAGTAAGCAATCCTTTGTCAATTTGATCAAACAAGATGTATAATGTCATAATCTTCGTTAATGATGCAGGATAATTTTTTGTATTTGCGTTAACTTCAAATAGAACTTCTTTGGTATCAAAATCTATTACAATTGCTGCTTTTTTTGCGTATGTAGCAGAACTTGCTAGTATGAAAATTACAAGAATAGGAATTAAAATAGACCTAGGAAAACTCATGAATAAATCTCATTAACATATGCAATTCGATCTTAACAATCTAAAAAAATCTCTTTAAATTCCTATAAAAGTGCTTATCTATATTTTTATGAAATTAAGTGATGAAAATAATAACGATCTAAATAATGATTTAGACAAAGGTGTTCTTTTAGAGGCGAAACCTAAAGTAAAGAAACCTTCCATGTACAATGTTTTGTTACTTAATGATGATTATACCCCAATGGAATTTGTCGTCTTGGTTCTTGAGAGTGTTTTCAATAAAAAACAAGAAGAGGCAACACAGATTATGTTACATGTTCATAAAAACGGCATTGGTGTCTGTGGTACGTTTACCTATGAAGTAGCGGAGAGCAAATGCAAAGCTGTGTTAGATTTAGCAAAAAAACATGAACACCCCCTTCAATGCACAATGGAAAAAAATTAAATGCTGTCATCTAACTTAGAAAAAACATTAAGAAATGCCTATCAGTTAGCAACAGATAGTAAGCATGAGTTTGTAACACTCGAACATTTATTAAAATCTCTAACCGATGATAAAGATGCTTTAAGTGTTCTAAAGGCTTGTGGTGTTGAAATAGAAGAACTAAAAAATAATTTAGAGGATTTTATTAAAAATGATTTGTCTAACTTAACGGATAATTTTTCTGGTGAACCAAAACTTACAAACAGTTTTCAAAGAGTTCTGCAACGAGCTGCAATTCATGTTCAGTCTAGTGGCAGAGAAAGTGTGACTGGCGCCAATATGATTGTTGCTCTTTTTTCAGAAAAAGAGAGTCATGCAGTTTATTTTTTACATCAACAAAATATGACAAGGTTGGATGCGGTACAATATATCTCCCACGGAATTTCAAAAGTACAAGAAGATGAAGACGGGGAAGAGATAGTTGAGGAAACAGTTGATGGTCAGCAACAGAAAAAATCATCTAAAAAAGCTCTTGATCAATTTTGTATAAACTTAAATAAAAAATCTCAAGATGGAAAGATTGATCCTTTGATAGGAAGAAAGCCTGAAGTTGAAAGAACAATTCAAATTTTATGCAGAAGACAAAAAAATAATCCAATTTTTGTGGGTGATCCTGGTGTTGGAAAAACAGCAATTGCTGAAGGTTTAGCGAAGCGGATAGTCGAGAAAAATGTACCTGATATTATACTTGATGCTGTTATTTATTCTTTAGATATGGGCGCCTTACTTGCAGGAACTAGATATCGGGGAGATTTTGAAGAACGATTAAAAGAAGTATTGAAAGATTTACAAAAGGAAAAAAAATCAATTTTATTTATCGATGAAATTCACACTGTCATAGGAGCAGGGGCAACAAGTGGTGGTTCAATGGATGCTAGCAATCTCTTAAAACCTTCATTAAGTAACGGATCACTTAGATGTATTGGCTCAACAACATATAAAGAATTTAATAATTATTTTGAAAAAGATAGGGCCCTTGTTAGAAGATTTCAGAAAATTGATATTAAAGAACCATCAAAAGAAGAAACTATAAAAATATTAAATGGCTTAAAAAGTTATTATGAGGAACATCATCAAATTAAATATTCTTCAGATGCAATTATTAGTGCTGTAGAATTATCTAATAAATATATTGGTGATCGAAAATTACCTGATAAAGCCATAGATGTGTTGGATGAAGCTGGAGCATCACAATACTTGCTGCCTAAATCGAAAAGAAAAAAAATAATTTCCTCAAAAGATATTGAGGCGGTTGTTGCTATCATGGCAAGAATTCCTCCAAAATCAGTAAATAAAAACGATAAAGAAAATTTAAAAAATCTTGAGAGAGATCTCAAGAATTTTGTTTTCGGTCAAAACAAAGCAATTGAAGAGTTATCCTCTACAATTAAACTTGCAAGAGCAGGGCTCCGCGAGGATGGCAAGCCTATTGGATCTTACTTATTTTCAGGACCAACTGGAGTAGGCAAAACAGAAGTTGCTAGACAATTGAGCAAAACTCTTGGCATCAAGCTTTTAAGATTTGATATGTCAGAATATATGGAGAGGCACACTGTTAGTCGTTTAATTGGAGCCCCCCCAGGTTACGTTGGCTTTGATCAAGGCGGTTTGTTGACTGATGGTGTTGATCAAAACCCACATTGTGTATTGCTTTTAGATGAAATTGAAAAAGCTCACTATGACTTATTCAACATATTACTCCAAGTTATGGATTACGGAAAATTAACGGATCATAATGGTAAGTCTGTAGATTTTAGAAACGTTATATTGATCATGACTTCTAATGCGGGCGCGATAGACTTATCCAAAAAAAGAATTGGCTTCAATTCTGCACGTTCTAAAGACGATAATAATGATGCAATAAATAAAATATTTTCACCTGAATTTAGAAATCGTATCGATGCAATTATTCATTTCAATAATTTAAATAGAGAAATTGTTTTATCAATTGTTGATAAATTTATAATACAAGTGGAAGCGCAATTAGAAGATAAAGGAGTATCCCTATCTATTGATAAAGAAGCAAAAGAATACCTAGCTGATATTGGCTATGATGAAGTTTACGGCGCAAGAGAGTTAGGAAGAGTTATACAAGAAAAAGTGAAAAAACCTATGGCGGAAGAATTGATCTTTGGAGCTTTATCCAAAGGTGGTCATGTTGACATCAAATTAGTTAAGGGTGAAATTTGTTTTAAGTACTCTTCTAATCAAGATAAAAAGAGAGAATTGGTCTAATTTTTATAAGGAGCCTGCGCTTCCAAATCTTCTTTATGTATATTAATCATTCTAGTTTCTTGATCTAAAAATTTACCAATTGCAGTAGAGAATTCTTTTTCTTTTATCCAGTGAGCACTCCACGTTTTTTGAGGTAGATACCCTCTACTTAATTTGTGCTCACCTTGCGCTCCTGCTTCTACATACTTAATTTGATTTTCAATTGCATAATCGATTGCCTGGTAATAGCATAACTCAAAATGTAAATAAGGTATCTCAAACTTTGATCCCCATAGACGACCATACAAATGTGTTGTGCTCAAAAAATTAAGTGCTGATGCGATTTTTTGATTATCTTGAAAGGCGATTATAAGAAGTATTTTATCTTTAAAATTTTCAAGCAATTGAATAAAAAATTCCTTTTTTAGATAGGTAGAACCCCATTTTCTCCCAGTTGTATCTAAGTAACATTGGTAAAAAAAATCAATATGCTCTTCTAATATCTCTTCACCAGTTAAAAGCTTTACGTCCAAATTATAATTTTTCAAGCATAGTCTTTCTTTTTTTATTTGTTTTCTTTTTCTTGATGAGAGAGTGGATAAAAATTCCTCAAATGTTTTAAAATTTTTATTTTTCCAGTGGAATTGGATGCCTTCTCTTAACATGATTGCGTCATGGCGCCATGCATTTGGATTTCTAATAAAATTAAAATGTGCGGAGGATACATTAAGTGTTTTTGCTTCATCAATTATGTTCTCAATAATCTGCTGTAATTTGTTTTTTTTATTTTCAATTTTATTACTAATTATAATTCTCTCTCCTGTGACTGGTGTAAAGGGAATTGCCGATTGAAGCTTTGGATAATAATTTAATCCATGTCTGTGATAAGCATCTGCCCAAGCGTGGTCAAAAATATATTCTCCATACGAATGGTTTTTTAAGTAAAGAGGACAAGCTGCAATTATTTCTTTTTTGTCATTTACTTCAATATAATGATGTGGCTTCCAACCTGTTTGAGCGCATGCACTTTTACTCTCCTCTAAGGCAAGTAAAAACTCATATTGTAAGAAAGGATGATCATTAGAAATACAATGATTCCAATTGTCTTTGCTAACTTTCTTTAAACTGTCTATAAAAAAAAATTCACTCTTTGGTGAAGTCATCTATTTTAATTGTACAATAGCGTCTATTTCAACTGAAATACCTAATGGCAAGGCATTAGACCCAACTGCAGCTCTAGTATGCCTTCCTTGATCTCCAAAGATTTCAACTAACATATCTGAAGCACCGTTGATAACCATAGGTTGATCTTTGAAATCATCTTTACAATTTACATAGCCAGTTAATTTTACGAAACTGTCTAACTTGTCCCAATCCCCATCTATTCCCTTTTTAACAGCTGCAATAATATTGACACAACACAGCTTGGCAGCTTGTACACCCTCTTCAATGGTCACATCGGATCCAACTTTACCCTGGTAAATCACTGAACCACTCTGAACAGGAGCTTGACCAGAGATATACATGCTTTTGCCAATAATTTTGTAAGGAACGTAATTTGCCAGCGCTTTGGGAAGATCTGGAATATTTAAACCTAAGTTCTTGATATTTTCTTCAAACAAATGCATTAGACACTATATAAAACTTTTTGAGTGAAGGTAAAGGGAACATATATGATTAAAATTTTAAAATCTTTATTTCTAAGCCTGGCAATCTCAACTTTAATCTATGGAGGATCAGTTATGGCAGAAGAAAGAGATATAATACACATGACGCTTAAAGATGGTGTTGTAAAAATGGAAACACGACCTGATTTAGCCCCAAAGCATGTAGCGCAAATTAAACAGCTTATTAGTGAAGGTCAATATGATGGTGTTGTTTTTCATAGAGTAATTGATGGATTTATGGCTCAAACGGGAGATGTTGAATTTGGAAATTCGACAAATGATAAGTTTAATATGTCCAGGGCTGGAACAGGAGGGTCTAACTTGCCAGATATTCCTGCTGAATTTTCTGATGCAAATCACGGAAGAGGCGCTGTATCAATGGCAAGAGCACAAAATCCAAATAGTGCTAACAGTCAGTTTTTTATTGTCTTTAATGATGCTAGCTTTTTAGATGGTCAATATACTGTTTGGGCACAGGTCACTGAGGGTATGGAGTTAGTAGATAATATTACTAGAGGGGAGCCACCTCAAGATCCAGATAAAATTATAAAAATGGAAATTATTTCAGAATAATTATGTTTGTTGCTGATTTGCATAATGATCTTGTGCAAAGAATGATGATTGGAGAGGATGTGACACAAAACACATCCTCAGGTCATACCGACATTGAGAGATTAAAGTTATCCTCTATCGATTTGGAGGTAATGATTGTTTGGGCTTCAGAAAAAGAAGACAATATAAGTTATTTTGATTTTGCATCACAAATGTATGACAAACTAGATGCACTAAATAATATTGAAGGAATCACCATTCCAAGAACACTTTATGAAATTAAATCTGCAAAAGAAAAGAATGAGCTATCTCTTCCAATTGGAATGGAAGGAGGGGAGGCGTTAGAAAATAAAATAGAAAATTTAGAATACTTTATTAATAAAGGTCTTTTTTATTTTGGCCCTACGTGGAATCATTCACTTGATTGGGTTAGCTCAGGTTATGGTGAAACACATAAAAAAAACTCTCTTAAAACTTATGGCTTAAATGAATTCGGCATCGAGGTCATTCATACCTGTCAAGAAAACAATGTACTAATTGATGTCTCCCATATTGGAGAAAAAAGTTTTTGGGATATTAAAGAAAATTCACAAAAACCATTTATCGCCTCACATTCTAGCGTCCATAACTTATGTCCCCATTTTCGAAATTTAAAAGATGATCAGATCAAAGCTATCAAAGAAGTGAATGGATTAATTGGTTTAAATCCATATCCTTTTTTTATTGATCCAACTTTTAAGATAAGAGAAGAAAAAATAAGAAATCAATACAGAGAAAAGCTTAACGAAATTGCTAACAAACAAGAAACCACGGCAGGCAAATGGATTGCAAAACAACATTTTCTTCAAAAAAAATTATCAGATGTTTGCCCAAGTATAACTATCTTTGTTGATCACATTGAATATATTACAAAAATGATTGGTGTTGATTATGTAGGAATAGGAAGTGATTATGATGGCCTTGATTGCCTTCCTAAACATTGGCATGATTGCATGGATCATATGATTATAGCTGAGGAATTAGAAAAAAGAGGTTATTCAACAAACTCGATTGAAAAAATTATGGGTCAAAATATTTTAAGAGTTCTAGAAGAAGTATGGGCTTAACGTTTTATGCAAAATAATTATTGATATAGATATTAAGACAACCCCTGAGATCTTTTGAATAATATTTGCATTATTTTCTAGAAATTGCTTTAATCCGAACCCTGTAACAACAATGGTTAATATAATGTACCACAACCCATCAATGGATGAAGCAATGAGTACCATGCCTAATTTGACAAAATTTGTAGAAGAAATTTCAATAAATTGTGAAAATATAGCGGCAAACCAAATTAAAATTTTAGGATTTAAAATAGAGATTGCAAATCCTTGCATAAAAGAATTAACATTTTTTCTCTCACCATTAATTGAAAGCTTATGCTCAGTGTCACGCAAAAAGAGGATACCAAGGATAAATAAAAATACACTTCCACAAAATTGAATAGCATTAAATAAGAATATATTATTGATTAAGATGATTTGTAATCCAGCTATCGATACTGTCGCATAAATTCCTATGCCTATCGCATGACCTAGTGAAAATAATACTCCTGATAGGCGTCCATACTTTATAGAATTTCTAATAATTAAAGCCATAGATGGGCCTGGTGACATAGCGCCAACTATACAGATTGCAGCAAATTGTACCCAAAATAAATTATTCATATTATCTTTGGGCTATTTGTTTGTATCTATTAACTGTTTCTTTAAGTCCATAATCGATTGAATCACAAACCAGCGCATGACCAATCGACACCTCTTTTATTCTAGGAATTGTTTTTAGCATAAAGTCTAAATTATCCAGATTTAAATCATGTCCAGCATTAAATTCAATATAGGGAAATTCTTTTTCTAAATATTTGGTTACTTCAACATAGGGTGCAATTGCTAATATTTTGTCATTATGATAATTTTTTGCATAATCATAAGTGTATAATTCTACTCTATCTGGGTTAATACTTTCTAAGTTAGAGAGTGTATCAATAGATGGATTGATGAAAATTGAAACACGGATGTTGTTGTCTTTAAATTTCTTAATAACTTCTGTCAGAACATCTTTATTTTTTTCACAATCCCAACCAAATGATGATGTAAGTGCATCAGGAGGATCAGGAACTAACGTCACTTGATCTGGCATTACTGTAATTACTTTTTGGATGAAATCATTTGAAGGAAATCCCTCAATATTAAACTCAATATTTTCAAATTCTTTAGTGAGATTTTTTAGTATCTCCAAATCAGAAAATTTTGCATGTCTTTCATCTGGTCGCGGATGAACTGTTATTCCGTCAGCGCCAAATGTAATGCATTTTTTACTAATATCATACAAGTTAGGAAGATCTGCTCCTCTTGCATTTCTTATTAAGGCAAACTTATTTACATTTACACTAAGAGCAGTCATCAATCAGATTTCTTTGCCATACGTTTTGAGCATCCACTCTTGAACTCTAGGGTGGTGATGAACATTATTATGAATATTTTTCAATTTTGGATAGCTGTCGACTATTGTAGTAGGTATACCATCAATAATTCCAGATATAAGCCATCCTAGTAATCGCCACATAGCAATATCGGCAATAGTCATTTTATTTTCAACAAACCAATCAGATGTACTTTCTGATAAAATACTTTCTAGATACGTAAACCATCTTGGTAAAAGTTTATTTTTTAATAACAGCCTATCTTCTATTTTTTTTTGTTCATCTTTTTCTCTTATCGTTGGACTAACTAAATTTGTAATATCTGTTGCTGCATCTATAATCTGATCAATTTTTGCAGCATTAGTAATATCATTGGAATATAGATTAGAAATCTTACCACAATATCTTGCTATGGCACCTGTCTGACCAATAATCTCACCATTTACTTCTATTACAGGCAACTGATGAAATGGCACTTTTTTTCCATTAGGTAAATAGCCAGTTTTAATCATATTAATAAATTCTTCTCTCGTAATCCTTACATCCTCAAAAGGAGTATTGCTTATAAATAAAGATACTCTGAGCACTTCAGCTCTCCAGAAAGGTGTATGACTATAATAAATTTTAATCATTGCATTTCGATTCTATCTTAAAATTGGATTTTTTTCTTTATTTATTAAGCAATAAAGCAAAGTGCTTATTTATGTAATAAAATTCTCTAAAAGGCTTAACGAGTCTGGTATTTTTTTTCCGATTTCTACCTTTGCACAAATGCCAGACTCGACCTTTGATAATTAGATTGAATCATAATTTCATAGTCTATAATAATTAATAAATAAAATATAGGAGGTTTTATGATTGAATCAGCTGGAGGCATGATACCCTTTCTTTGTCATGTTTTTCTAATTTTATTCGGTGGTTTTTTTGGATTAAATTTTGCATTTAATAAGAACTTTGCTCAAAACAGTTTTGGATTTGATAATATTCAGGCTGCTTATATGGGTAGACCTTTAGGCTTTTTGATGACCGGATGTATTGTTATGGCTATTTTTGCATTGTTTGGAATAGCAGGCGTAACATCAGCAAATGAAATATTTGGAGCAATTTTTGTATTTACTGTTTTAGCTTTCCTTTACAATATGGCAATGGTCATGAAAATCCTACCAACCTATGATGGTAGTGATCACCATATTAAAAATGCTATCAGACCATTAATACCAATGGTAGTGATTTTAATTCGTTACTTCACTTTATAAACTTTATTTTAGCACTCTTTAAAGAGTGCTATATAAATGGTGCTGATACCAAGAATCGAACTTGGATCTGACCGTTACCAACGGCCTGTAATAACCATTATACTATATCAGCGTAAAATTCCTATTAGCATAGAGTGGGGAGCTACTCAATAATCCTAAATGTTTTAAAATAGTTGATCAATAAATTTGTGAATCATTCTTTGTAGTATATTAAATCTAAATAGTGGAGGTAATAACATGAGCACTAATTTAATTTTAAAAATTAATGGAGTTTATATGGCATTAAGCTCCTTGTCTGCGTTCTTTATGCCAGATATGTGGTTTGAAGGTGGAGGCTTGACTCCCAATGCTGCAGCTTATACCTTAGTACAAGCTGTTGGAACATTTGGATTTTGTTTAGCAATTATATCTTGGAGGACTGCTGATATAGCAGGTGATGCAATAAAGTCTTTTGGAAAACTTTTTGGAATAATACATTGTATATTTATTTTACTTACAGCTTACCAAGCATCAACAGATCAATTTTCTGGTTTCCCAGTATATTTCAATATTATTATAAGTTTAGTATTGGCTTCGGCATTTTTTTATTCAAGTAGAGAAAATACTTAAGATTGATAAAGGCGGGAAAAATTTTCCCGCTTACTTATTCCTGAAAACTAAATGAAAACATTTATTTTAATTATTGTTTTTTTATTATCTTTAACAAATATTGGGAATTCTAAGACAATATTGGGTAAAGCAAAAATTATTGATGGAGACACCATCCATATCAAGAGTAATAAAATCAGACTACATGGGATTGATGCTCCAGAAACTAAACAAACTTGTAAAATTGATAATCAAGATTGGTACTGTGGTAAGCAATCAACAAAAGAATTGAAAAACTTAATTAATAATCAAAAAGTAGAATGTAATGTAAATGATGTAGATAGGTATAATCGTTATGTTGCTATTTGTTTTGTTAATGAAATTAATATTAATCAGTGGATGGTTAAAAATGGTTGGGCAATTGCATATCGTTATTATTCTAAAGATTATATTATCGAAGAAAAATATGCGAATGATAACAAATTGGGAATATGGAACAGTGAATTTATTGAACCCTATTCTTATCGTCGACAGAATAAAAATTAATAAAATAACGAATCTGTAAAAAATATAATACTGGTAAGTTAAGCAATAAGGAGGAAGCAATGAATTTGAGAACGATATTTAAGGTTCAAGGAATAATTTTAGCTATCAATGGTCTTGCTGGCATATTTTTAGGTACTGCATTTTTTAGTGCCGCAGGATGGGAAATAACAGCAGATATGTTAACTTTAGGACAAATTTTTGGGTTAACCTTGCTCATAATAGGAATTTGGGCTTGGAGAATTCCAGATGCACTTGGTGATAATGTAAAGTCAATGGGCATGCTTTATTCATTAGGTGGGGCTCTGTGGACATTGATGATAATTTATCATGTTGCTACTGGAGCTGCAGGAGGTCCAACAGCTTATGTAAATTTAGTTATTACTGCTGTCTTTGCAGTATTATTTTACATGTACAGTAAAGATTAATAAATAAAACATAAACGCTTTATAAAAGCGTTTATGTTAGATTTTTTCCATATTTAGTAATATTAGCTTTTATGCAAAAATTTTTTAATTTAATTTTTCCTTCAGGCCAATGGTCTTTAAAAAGAATAGTTTTTTTATTTTTAATATTGGGCCTAATAGAGTTTCTTTTTTTATATTTAAAATAAATGCCTAGTGATTTAATATTTTCACTAAGAGAGGTTGACGTACGTTTTGGAAAGAAGGAAATATTTAAAAATTTAAATTTAAATATCCATAGAAATGACTTGATTGCCTTAGTAGGGAAAAATGGTGTTGGCAAAACAACATTAATGAAAATAATTATGGGTACTCAAGATTTAGATAATGGTGAGTTGTGGAGTTACCCTAATTTACAAATATCTTACTTCACTCAGAATTTTGAAATTGATTTATCTAAAACAGTAGAAGAAGAAATGATGAAAGTTGTGTTGAGTGATGATGAAAAATATAAAATTGATATTTATTGTGATAACTTAAATCTTAATAAACATGCACCAACTGATAGTCTTTCTGGAGGACAAAAAAGAAGAATTGCTCTTGCTAAAAGTTTGATACCTGACTCAGATATTGTGTTACTGGATGAGCCAACAAATCATTTAGATCTAGAATGTATTCAATGGTTAGAAAAACATTTGAAAGACTCAAATAAAGTAATGCTATGTGTTAGCCACGATAGAACATTTTTAGCTAATTTTACCAATAAAGTTTTTTGGCTAGATAGAGGAGATTTAAAAGTAAGCCCTAAAGGATTTAAAAATTTTGATTCTTGGTCTGAAGAACTATTAGATCAAGAAGCCAGAGAATTAAGAAATAGAAAACAGTTTGTCAATTTAGAAGTTGAATGGGCACAAAGAGGAGTGAAAGCAAGAGTTAAAAGAAATGTTAAAAGATTGGAGAGGGCAAAACAATTAAAAGAAGAACTAGAAAAAGATGAGTCTTCTTATCTTAAGGCAATAAAATCAATTAAACCTATTGTATTCAAGCCTTCTAGTGATAACTCTCGATTTGTTGCAGAATTTTATAAAACTTCTGTGCAATATCCAAATTCAACAAACAAAATTCTAAAAGATTTATCTGTTAAGATTACTAAAAACGACCGAATAGGACTTCTTGGTAAAAACGGAACAGGCAAATCAACTTTTTTGAAAACTTTGATAGGAGAATTAGAAGCATCAAGTGGGAGTGTTAAGCTTAAAAAAAATTTAGAGTTCTCCTATTTTGATCAACTGCGAAATGATCTAAATACAAAAAAATCTCTTAAAGAAATTTTAGTCCCAAATGGAGGGGATTATTTATCAGTGCAAGGAAAAGAAAGACATGTATGTAGTTATTTGAAAGATTTTCAATTTGATCCAAAACGGGTTAATGATACAATATTATCTTTATCAGGTGGGCAACAAAATAGATTATTGCTTTCAAAAGTTTTATCCAATCCTAAAACGGGACTTATTTTGGATGAACCTACAAATGATCTAGATCTAGAAACCATGGATTTGCTAACTGAAATGCTATCTAATTATAAAGGGACGTTATTAATAGTATCTCATGATAGAGATTTTTTAGACCAAACTGTTAATAAAATTATGCACTTTGAAGGCGACGGTAAAGTATCAATGTTTCTAGGTGGGTATAGTGATTTTCTTAACCATCAATCAAATCAAAAAGAAATTAATCGCCCTAAAAAAAAGATATCCAATTTAAAAGTAAGTAAAACTAGCGATAAGCTCTCCTTTAAATTCAAATTTGAACTAGAAAATATTCCGAATGAAATTGCAAAAAAAGAGGATGAGCTTTCCTTAATAAAAAATGAATTGAAAGATAATAATCTTTATATTAGCAATCCAGATAGATTTGAGGAAATAACAAAAAAATTAAATATATTAGAAAAAGAAATTGATGAAAAAGAACAACGATGGTTGGAGTTATTAGAAATGGAAGAGGCTGTAAAAAAAACAAATGAGTAATAAATCAATCAATCTAATAGGATGGATACTGTTTGTTATTTCAGCAATAGGTTTTATCATATCTAGTGTTGGAAGTTTTTGGGCAATGTTTGGGAGTTTATTTTTCTTTATTGCTTGTCTTGTCTTTCTAATTCCTTTTTTTCGGAAGGAAAAAAAAGACTAATAGGCCTCAGTTGGATTAGAGTTTTTAGTTTTTTCCTTCATGTCATCAATAACTGATTGAGCATGAGCAGACATTGATCTAAAGTCTGATGAAATTGTTACTAATTTAAAACCAATATCTATCATTTCTTTCGCATATTGAGTCGTCCCATTATGTATACCTGCAATCTTACCTTTTTCATTTGCTTTTTTTGCAATTAGTTTGATATTTGAGAATACAGGATCTTCTTTGACATCAAATTTTGGTTTCATTCTGTAAGAAACACTCATATCGGCAGGACCAATATAAACACCAGTTAAATTTGGAACTGATAAAATATCATCCAAATTATCTACTGCTTCCTGAGTTTCTATCATTGCAAAACTTAAGATATTCTCATTAGCTTTTGAAAAATAATCAGAACCATGAATCAATTGTGCGCGCATCGGGCCAAAGCTTCTTTGTCCAATTGGAGGATAGTAACAATAGGATACAAATCTCTCACAATCTTGTTTGTTATTAATCATTGGGGCAATGATACCTAGCATCCCTAAATCTAGCATTCTCATTATGATTCCAGGCTCAGACCATGGAACTCGTACCATGGGAGTTGACTGACTTGATGATAGAGCTTGCAACATTGGTAAACTAGCAGAATAATCTGTTTGTCCGTGCTGCATATCAATTGTGATTGCATCCCAACCCATTTTGCCAAAAGCTTCAGCGGTAAAAGAATTAGGTATAGATAACCATGCATTTATAACAGGTTTATTTTCTTTCCAAATGTTTAATAGTTTATTCATGTATTTTTTCCAATATAGCAAATAGATATTAAATTAAATACCTAAATCAATTTAGTCATTAAGGAGTTAGTTTATATAGAAACGTATTTGCTTCATCTGCTATTAAAAATATCTCTCCCTTATCGTTAATTTCTATATCTCTTATTCTGCCAATTTTATTTTTAAAAATTATCTTTTCTTCTTTAAAGTTTTGACCATCTCTTTCTAGAATTGATAAATACTGAAATTTAAGAGAACCTATTAATAAAGAGTTTTGCCACTCAGGAAAAAGATCTCCATGGTAAAACTTTATTCCACCAACACCTATAGAAGGTACCCAAATATGATCAGGCTTTAAAAGACCAGGCTCCCAAGCATTGCCTTCACCAACCTTAGTGCCAGAGTAATTTTTCCCTCCCCATGCTACTTTTTTCCAACCATAATTAGTCCCCTTTTTAACCTCACCAATAAAATCCCCCCCTTTAGGACCATGATTTGAGATAA
>CACIRR010000023.1 GCA_902589095.1 uncultured Alphaproteobacteria bacterium
AAAATTATTATCAATGTATGTTTTTACCATGACTGGATTTGCTTCTGCTAATTCTGCTGCTTGAAAATATGGATTATAACCTGGAGCAACTGATATGAGAAAAATTATGGAAAAAAGAAGAGATATTTTATGTAGAGGACTTGATGAAATCAATATTCCTTATTCAGAACCTCAAGGAGGTTACTATGTTTACGCAAATGTCTCAAAAACAGGATTAAATGCTACTGACTTTTGTCTTAAATTACTTGAAGAAGGCAAAGTTATAATTTATCCCGGTGGACTTTACGGAGATCACTGTGATGATTTTGTTAGATTCTCTCTTACTCAGCCTGCTGAAAAAATTAAAGAGGCAGTGTCTAGAATTAAAAAGGTAGCGGCCAACATATGAGCAAAGAAATAAATAATGAAGTAATTGAAATAAAGCATATGGCATTTGCTGTAGAAGACATTGAACAATCGTTAGGATATTATAAAGATTATTTAGGAGTCTCAAAAGAAATTGAAATCCAAGATATGCCAGTATCTAGGACTAGAGTTGCTGTATTTAATATTGGTGAAATAGAATATCAATTATGCCAATCAATGGATCCAGATGGTAGGTTTAACAAATGGATAAATGAAAGGGGTAGAGGGGGACTTCACCATATTTGTTATGTAGTAAAAAATTTAGATGACTCAATCAAACTAATGCAAAGCAAGGGAGCTACTTTAAGAGAATGTCAAGCATGTAAAGTAACTGGTAATCATCCTCACCCAGAAGGTTTTATAGCTTTTTTAGATAACGAGGTTGATAATATCGAAATTGAGCTGATGCAAGTATACTCAAAAGAGGAGCTAGAAAAATATAAATCCTATCAAGGAATTTAGTATTAAAAAAATTTTGATAACTGGATCCGGAGGATTTCTTGGCTCAGCACTTGTGAATGGTTTGTCCAAATTTAATTATATAATTTATGCTCTTGATATTAATTTTTCATACAAGCTTGATAATTTAAGTAAGATTAAAAAAATAAAAATTAATCTGTTAAATAAGAACAGCATAAATAAAATTGATAACATCGATGTATTTATTCACTGTGCGGCTTTGACAAGACCTGTAAAAACTAAAGATAATAATAATTTATTGAATATTAATAATAAGTTAACTTTAAACGCACTTAAATTAGCAAAACTTAATGCGGCTAAAGCATTTTTTTTTATAAGCTCAACATCTGTTTATCGATATTTTAATTCTTTAACATATAATGAGCGTTCAAAAGTTCGAGGATCAGAGCCCTACTCAAAATCAAAATTATTTGGTGAAAAATTTAGTAGAGAATTTTGTAAAAAAAATAAAATTAAACACACAGTATTACGCATAGGTAACATTTACAGTGGTAACGAATTTAAAAAATGGAGCAGAAGTAATACCTCGTTATTTCAAAATTGGTTGAATGCATCAAAAAAAAGAAAAATAATGAAAACCAACTCGTTTAATACTTTTAGAGATTGGACATTTGTAAATGATATTTCAATAGCTTTGCATAATATTATAAAAAAGAGAAACAAGTTTAAATTACTTAATTTGGTCTCACCTTTCATCATTAAAGATATTGATCTTATGCGTTTAATTGACTCGAATGCTAAACATATAGAGATTGAAGGAAGTAATTTATCAAATAATTCTTCGGTGACAATTTATAGAAATAAGCTCAGTTTTAAAAATTGGACTTCACCTAAAAAAGTAATTAATTTAATAAAAAAAAATACATGAAGAAATTAAAGATATTGTTAGTAGGTTATGGTCCAAGAGGTAAAATTTGGTCCAAAGTTGTACATAAAAATAAACAGACAATTTTAGTCGGCATCTGTGATATTAATCAAAATCTAAAAAATAGGTCTCCTGTAAAATTTTACTCAAAATTGGATAATGCTATTTTGGATACAAATCCAGATGCTGTTATCTTATCAACACCTCCTTTTAATCGTATGAGGGATTTGAAAGTGTGTGTGAAATACAAACTGTCAGTATTAGTTGAAAAACCACTTACAGTTAATTTTAATGAGGCGAAAAAATTAATTACGTTTATGACAAGAAAAAAACTTCTTTTATTTGTTGGACTGAACTTTAGATACCTTCCTACTACTTTAGAGAAAATTAAATTAATTAATTCAAGTAAAGTAGGAAAACCGATATTTTCAAAATTCATCTATGAAAGATGGAGAGATGGCAGACTCGAGAGATTAAATAAATATCCTTTGTTCATGAAACACCCAATGCTTTGGGAACAATCTATTCATCATTTTGATTTAATTAGATTCATTTTTAAATCAAATATTAAATCAGTTTTTGCCAAGACATTTAATCCACCTTGGTCAATGTATAAACATCATACAAATGTAAATGCTATTTTTGAACTGCGTAATGGAATGATCGTAAATTATGTAGGTAATTGGCAAAGTAATTCTAAAACACTAAATTTTGAATGGAGAACTGATTGCACCAAGGGAATTATTTTACAAAAAGAACAATTTAAAAATTTAAATTACAGAACTCTTGAAAATAAAAAAATCACAAATATTAAACTTAAAAAATTTAGAATGTGGCTAGATGATGCTGAAGCACTTTTAAATGATTTTATTAAAGTTGAAAAAAATTCGAAAAATTTGATAAAAATTAACAAAGATCATTTAAATTCTCTATCTATTGTAGAAGCGTGTATCGCATCAGCAAAAACAGGAAAAAAAATTAGTGTCAAAAATTACTGACTTTTATTACTTTTTTGGCATACTGAATCATAATAATAATGACTTATAGTCATCACTTAAATGACTAATTTACTATTCTAAAATATTAAAATTTCATTAGTTTCCTTAATAGATTTCATATTTTTAATTATGGAGGTTGTATGAAAAAAATAATAACTGGAGTAGCGATTGTTTTTGGTTTGATTTTACCATCTACTTATTCTTTCGCAGCACCTCCAGATGATACATTTGTTGTTGGTTTGCCTACTGATACTGTGGGTTTAGAGCCTGCTCAAATTAGTTCGCGACACACTGCTAATATTATGAAGCACATGTTTGGTCAGTTATATTCTGTTGATGAGACTGGTGCCATCGTGCCTAATTTAGCAGAAAGTTATACCATTTCAGATGATGGTAAAGAATATACTTTTACTCTGAAGAGTGGACTAACTTGTCATGATGGTGAAGCGTTGACTGCAGAAGATGCAGCATATTCTTTTAATAGAGTAGCAGATCCTGAAATGGCATTTACAGGTAACTCAGCTGGCTTTGTATATAAATCAATTGATTTTAAAGAAGCAAGAGCAGATAGTGAGAGAGATGTAACAATTGTTTTAGGTGGTCCAAACCACATCGCTTTAGGCTTAATTGCTGAAGTGTACGTTCACTGTAAAGACTCTTATGAAAAGATGTCAAAAGAAGAAGCGTCAACTAATCCAATTGGTTCAGGTCCTTATGAATTTGTTAAATGGGATAAAGGAAGCCAGATTGTTATGAAAAAGTCTGCTAATCCTCCTATACCAACAAATTTTGAAAATATTATTTGGAGAGTAATCCCAGAAGCTTCTACAAGAACTGCTGAACTTATCGCAGGTAATGTAGATATGATTACTAACGCATCTCCTGATCAGGTTGAAGCAATAGATGCTTCAAGCACAGCGAGTGTTGCTAAAGTTCAAGGTACTCGAAGAATGTATGTTGGTTATCATCAGGGTCCTGAATTTGCAGTTACTCCAGGTGGAGCTGCAATACAAAAACCAGAGGTTAGAAGGGCTCTTCAATACGCAGTCGATGTAGAAGCAATTTGTGCTAATCTTTTAAATGCACCTTGTACAAGAATGACTGGTATTGTTAATCCTAATAATGCTCATCCAACATTAAAACCCTACCCATATGATCCAGAAATTGCTGAATATTTACTAGATCAAGCAGGGTATCCTAGAGATGCTAATGGTGTTAGATTTGAAATGACACTTCAAGCAGGTGAAGGTAGATACCTAAATGATAGAAATGTTGTTTTAGCAATTTGTCAGTATCTTGATGATGTTGGAGTTAAAACTAAATGTGATATTTTAGATTGGTCTTCAGTATATATCCCTCTAATTATAGAGAAAAAAGCTGGACCAATGTATTTTATCGGTTCAGGTGGAGCTACTTGGAGTCCGCTTTACGATATGGCTGACTTATCAAAACCTGACTCTGGACCTAACTACACTAAATGGCAGAACGAGGAATGGTTCAAAGGGTGGAAAGTTATTAATAACACCAACAATGAATACATTATTCGTAGAGAAATAGATAGAATGTTAGAGGTTTTTTATAATGAAGGACCTTGGCTACATCTATATTTCCAGCCTGACTTCTATGGAGTTAGCAACAGAGTAGATTGGTCTCCACGAAGAGATGAAAAAGTAGATTTATTTAAAGCTACTCTAAAATAAATTTATTTGATATGTTGGTCCCATTAAATGGGGCCAACAAACATTCCATTTTAATCTTAGAACATGTTTTTATATATACTCCGCAGATTGCCACAAACAATCCTGGTAATATTTGGAGTAACATTAGTAACATTTATTGCTTTGCAAATAGGCGGCGATCCAACTTATTTATTTGTAAGTGAAAGAGCTTCCCCAGAGGAAATAGAGGCTACAAGAGCAAAGCTTGGATTTGATAAACCTCTGTATGTACAATATTTCAATTATGTAATTAAACTTTTACAATTAGATTTTGGAACCTCACTTTATTATGGTCAATCTGCAATGACAATAATATTAGAAACTTTACCCGCAACAATTGAATTAACAATTTTTTCAATGTTGATAGCAATATTTGGCTCAATACCATTTGGTATATTTTCTGCTATTTATAGGGGGACTTGGATAGATGGAACACTCATGGCTATTGCAATGTTAGGACAGTCTGTTCCAAGTTTTTGGTTAGGAATCATGTGCATTTTATATATTTCTCTAAATGTTGGGTGGCTTCCTATATCTGGTCATGTTCCTTTTTTGATGCCTTTATTTCAAGGAAACTTTGTAGAGGCTTTTAAAAACCTTCCAACAACTTTAACTTATTTGATATTACCAGGGTTTGCAGTTGCATTTTATTCCGTGGCAAGAAATGCTAGATTAATTCGCTCATCAATGCTCGAAGTTTTATCACAAGATTATGTCCGAACAGCAAAATCAAAAGGGTTAACAAACTATGTTGTGATAATGAGGCATGCAATGAGAAATGCATGGCTGCCAGTTGTCACTATAATAGGTTTGGAATTTGGATTTATGATAAGTGGCGTAGTAGTAGTAGAAGTAATTTTTGCTTGGCCAGGTTTAGGCAGGACTGTTTTTGATGCTATATCCAATAGAGACATACCATTAGTTCAAGCTGCTGTTGTAGTTATATCGGTTTTTGTAATTATTATTAATTTGATAACTGATTTGGTATACGCAAAACTTGATCCTCGAATAAAATTATGAGTAAGTCACAATCAACTTCTAATGATACACTATCAAATGAAAGTTCATCTACTTCATCATCTTTGTTTAAGCTTTTAATTGCTCTTATTAAAAATAAATGGGCTTTAATTTCAGTTTTTTGGCTTTTCTTTATTATATTTGTAGCAATTTTTGCTTCCGAAATATCTCCTCTCGATCCTAATAAAAATCACATCATGGAAAGAGTTTCCCCTCCTTTAACTTTAGATAAAAAAGGTGAAATGAAATACTTAATAGGTTCTGATGCTCTTGGCAGAGATAGTTTTTCCAGGCTTATCTACGGTGCACAAGTATCATTGCTTGTTGGATTTTCTGCTGTTTTCATTGGTGGTATCCTTGGAACATTACTTGGAATATTTGCTGGGTATTATGGAAGATTGGTAGATGATATTATAATGAGATTAGCAGATATTCAGCTCGCTTTCCCCTTTATATTGCTTGCAATTCTTTTTTTAGTTGTTCTTGGTGAAGGTTTGATCAATTTAATTTTAGTATTGGGTGTAGGGCAATGGGTAACTTACGCAAGAATAGCCAGAGCGCAAACTATTTCACAAAAAGAAAAGGAGTATGTTGAAGCTGCAAAGGCGCTAGGTGTAAATAATTTTAGTATAATGTTTGGGTCTATTTTACCTAATATATTTGCACCGTTAATTGTCATAGCATCCTTTAATGTAGCGAGTGTAATTTTAGCTGAAGCCGCACTTTCTTTTTTAGGTTTAGGTGTTCCTCCACAAATTCCAACTTGGGGCGCAATGTTGGCAGAGAGTAGAGATCATATTTTTGCAAAAAGATGGTGGTTACCATTTTTTCCAGGTATGGCAATATTAATCACAGTATTAGCATTTAATATTGTTGGTGATTGGTTGAGGGATTATTTAGATCCAAGATTAAAGGAGATAGAATAAATGAATGTAAAAATTGGAATAGTTGGAGCGAGTTTTGCAAAAGCAGCATATTTGCCTGCACTAAAACATATTGAAGGAGTTGAGGTTACTGCAATTTCATCATTTAATATTCAAAATGCTAAATCCTGCGCTGAAGAATTTAAGGTTAATAATTTTTATGACAATTGGGAAAAGATGTTAGATGAAAATTCATTTGACTTAATTTGTATTGCAACTCCAACTGATTTACATGCACCTATATCTATTCAAGCTTTAAAAAAAGGTGCACATGTTTTGTGTGAAAAACCTACAGCCATTAATGCTCAAGAAGCTAGGGAGATGCTGAAGGTAGCAAATGATCAAAATAAAATTCATATGATTGATCATGAATTAAGATTTAACCCAAACAGAAAACATATAAAAAAATGGATTTCTGATGGTGAAATAGGAAACATTCAGCATATAAATATTCTTAATGTATCAAATGGATGGTTAAGCCCTGACTCGAGGCCGATAAATGATTGGTGGAGCCTTAAAAGTAGAGGTGGCGGACGAATGGGGGCAAATGGATCACATCAAGTTGATTTAATAAGATGGTGGAACGGGGAAATAAAGTCTGTATTTGGTCAAGCCTTAACCATAGTCGAAGATCGTATTGATAAAGATACTAATAAGCCATGGAAAGCCACTGCTGATGATTTATCTCATTTTTCACTTGAATTAGAAAATGGAGGATTAGCAAATATTTTTTTAAGCGGTGTTGCAAGCCATGTTCTAGGAAATAAAACACAAATTTTTGGTACAGAGGGAACGATCATTCTTGAGGATAAAACTGAAGAAATTTTATTTGCCAAAAAAGGCAAAGAATTTGAAAAAATGTATTTTGAAGATCCCAACGCATCACTTGAGGGAATAAATAAGGGAATATGGAATGTTTCTGTTGTAAGTCTTTTAAGAGAGTTGGTATCAGCTATTAGAGAAAAAAGATCCTTAAATCATGGTTCAACATTTGAAGATGGTTTAAAAAATCAAATTGTTGTTGATGCAGTTCTTGAATCTACAGTTAAAAGAAAGTGGATTGATCTATAATTTATGGAATTTGCAAATCAAAATATTTTGATTACTGGAGCCGCAGATGGTTTAGGTCTCGCAGTATCAAAAGCTTTTGCAAAAAAAAAAGCAAATCTTTTTTTAATCGACGTTAACTATAAAAAACTGATTCAAAATAATATTTCTAATTCTAATAATATTGAATGTGATCTAAGCAATATTAATTCCGTAAAAAGTTTAATAAATAAATTTAAGATAGAAAATATTTATATTGATATTTTAATACACAATGCTGCAGTTCTTGTTCCAAAATCATTTGAAGAAACAACATCTGATTATTGGGATGAAATGACAAACATCTCCCTTAATAGTGGGTTTTTATTGTCTAATTATGCTTGGACAAACATGAAAAAAAATAAAAAAGGAGTTATAATTTTTGTTTCTTCAAGATCAGGTATCGAAGGTTTTAAAAATGAAAGTGCATATTGTGCATCTAAACATGGCCTTGAAGGGCTAATGAAAAGTTTGGCAATAGAGGGGTCCACAAGTGGAATTCAGGTTTTTACACTAACACCGGGAATGTTTATGAATACACCAATGTCAGAGAAAAATTATGAAGAAGAGTATAAAAAAAAATGGGTAGACCCAATCGAATTAGCCCCAGCATTTTTAAAACTTGCCTCAGGGAGTTATCAAAAATTAAGTGGATCTCATGTTAATGCTTGGCAATTATCTAAGGAGGAAAGTCAATAATGAAAGATATTTATAATCATATCGATAATAATGTTGAAGAATATATATCAGATTTACAAGAGTTAATAAGAATACCTTCTGTTTCTGCACAAAATATTGGATTAGAAGAGTGTGCAGAGTTTGTTAAAAAACAAATGCACAAAGATGGGTTACCGGCAGAACTTCATGAAATTCCTGGGGGGCCACCACTTGTTTTTGGTCACCTTAAATCATCGTTGTCAAAAAAAACATTATTTTGTTATTCTCATTATGATGTTCAACCACCTGAACCAATTGAAAAATGGTCTCATGGTGGACCGTGGTCGGGGGCTTTAGTTGATGATGTTATATATGGAAGAGGTGCTACTGATAATAAAGGGGGTCTTTTGGCATTTAACAAAGCGGCCAAAGCTTTCCTTGAAGTTAGAGGTGAGGTACCTTTAAATTTGAAATTTTTTTATGAAGGTGAGGAAGAAATTGGCTCAGTTCACCTAGGTCCTTGGGTAGAAAAAAATAAAAAACTTTTAGAAGCAGATGGTATGCATTGCTTAGATGGTACTGTAGATACTTTTGCAAAAGTCCCTGAAGTAGAATTAGGATTAAAATCAGTATTATTTATTGAATTAATAGCAAGAGGGGGTAACAAAGACATTCATTCACTTAACTTTCCTTTAGTTCCTAGTCCACCATGGGAATTGGTCCATGCTTTATCAACTATCATGACAAGAGACAGAAAGATATTGATTAAAGATTGGTATGAAGGGTTATACGAATTAGGTGAAGAGGAAATAAATCTTCTTAAGGAAAAAAATGAAAGAGTTGATTTATCTGCATTAAAAAAAGAATTTGGAATAGAAAAATTTGTACTTGATAGAGAAGGTGTAGAAGCGATTAAGGCAAGAAGTTATGAGCCAACTGCAAATATTCAGGGAATGATATCAGGTTATACAGGACCTGGTCATAAAACTATCGTTCCCAATGAAGCAAGAGTAAGAATTGATTTTAGGTTATTACCTCATATGAATCCACAACAGTGTATAGAAAAAGTAAAAAAACATTTGATTGATCATGGATTTGGACATCTGGAAGTTATAGCTTTTGATGCCGCTGAACCACCATATAAAATTTCAGTGAAAGAGGACATTTCACAAGCTATAATAAAGGCTGCTGAAGAGGTATTTGGAGAAAAACCTGTAGTAAATGGAGTTTCTGCAGAAGGAACAATTTTAAAACATGTTTGGATGCCTACTGTTTTAACTGGTTTTGCTAATCCAGGAGCTAATTTGCATGCACCTGATGAAAATATTCATGTTGCAAACTATATTAAAGGAATTAAATATGCGGCAGCAATAATGGAAAATTTTGCCAAAGAATAAAAAACGTATTTGATTTATTTATCTTTATTTACTGTTGCATTTATGGTTGCAACAATCATTCCTTTTGGTTCTGAAGCTTATTTCATTACATTACTATCAATGGATAAATATAATAATTTTTTATTATTATTATTTGCATCTGCTGGAAATATTTTAGGATCCGTCTTTAATTGGATTTGTGGCTATTACGTTAACTATTTTATTAAAAAATCTTGGTTTCCAATAAGCAATAATATGATTGATAGAGGCAATAAAATTTTCAATAAGTATGGAAAATGGTCACTCTTACTTTCATGGGTGCCCTTTATAGGAGATCCTATAACATTTGTTGCAGGTACATTACGTTATTCGATAATTCCTTTTATAATTTTGGTAAGTATTGGGAAATTTGGAAGATATTTGCTAATATATTTGTCATTAAGTTTGGCATTGGGAATTTTTTAGATGAGTAGTACTTATTATTTTATATTTTACCTCATTGGTTTTTTTTCGGGTATTGGAGTATTCATTTCTTTATATTTTTTGTTCTTCAAAAATAAATCAACTCAAAAAAATCAGGAAAATGATATTGTTTCATTAAAACAACACATGCAATCTATTCAGTTATCACTGCAAAATTTTAATTTAGCCCAAGACCGTTTAGAAAATACTCTTGTCAGAGGTGGTTCTCAACAACAAGGCTCATGGGGAGAATTTGTATTAAAAAATATCCTAGATGGTGTTGGACTGAGAGAGGGAAATGAGTATGAAACACAAAAAGCTTATAGAGATGAAGATGGTAATTTACAAAAACCTGATGTCATTGTTCATATGCCAGGGAATAGAGATATAATTATCGATTCAAAAGTTTCTCTAAATTCATGGCACGAATTTTCTAATACAAATAATGAAAATGAAAAAAAAATTTACTTAAAAAAATTTATAGACTCTGTAAAAAATTTTGTAAGAGATTTGGGAAAAGATGATTATGCATCTCTGTATCAAATTAATTCCATTGACTCAGTATTGATGTTTATTCCGATTGAGCCAGCATTACTAACTTTATACAACGAGGCTGCTGATGTTATTGAGAAGGCTTGGCAAAAAAAAATTATCATCGTTGGCCCTTCTACGTTGCCATTCTTACTTAAAGCAGTTGAAAATATGTGGCGCATAGATAAGCAATCTAAAACAATTAAAGATATAGCTGCAACAGCAAGCGAAATATACGATAAGGCTGTAAATGTTTATGAGTCTTTTAGTACAGTCAAGCAATCTTTAGATAAAGCAAGTTTAAAAATGGATGAAGCAAAATCTCGACTCCAAGATGGACCAGGTAGCTTAACAAAAAAAATTGATAAAATGAAAAAACTTGGAAGATTAAATACAAAAAAACAGTTGCCAGAAGATTCTGAGAATGCAATAGACTAATAATATATGCCTAGTTTTGATGTTGTGAGTAGAGTTGATTTTCAAGAAATTGATAATGCTATTGCAAATGCATTGAGGGAAATAACAAATAGGTATGATTTTAAAGGATCAAATACTTCAGTAGAGAGAAAAGAAAAGATTATCACTATAGTCACAGATGATGATTTAAAGCTCTCACAAGTTGACGATATTTTGATTTCACATTTTGTTAGAAGAAAATTAGACCCCCTGGCTTTAGGAAAAAAAGATAAGGAAAAAGCTGGAGGTGATAGAATTAGAGAGACAATAACATTAGTAGAGGGAATAGAGCAAGATATTGCAAAAAAAATAACATCAGAAATTAAAAATTCGAAAATGAAAATTCAAGCAAAAATTAACGGTAATGAGCTGCGCATTGATGGAAAAAAAAGAGATGATCTGCAGGCTGCAATGAAATTAATTGAAGATTTGCAAACTGGAATTCCAATACAATTTATAAATTTTAGAGATTAATTAAGTGATATCATGGGAGTTAATTTTAGCCTTAGCGGTATATAATTTTATAATGTATGCTACTCCCGGTCCAAACAATAGTATTTTAACAGCATCAGGAATAAAATTTGGGTTCATTAGATCAATTCCAAATGTACTCGGTATTCCTACTGGTCACGGATTACAATTGGCACTCGTATGTCTTGGATTAGGTTCGTTATTTATTAAATATCCAATTCTTTTTGATGTGTTGAGATATGTTGGTTCTGCATATATTTTGTATCTTGCTTACAAAATGTTCGGCTCTTTAAATATCTCGAAATCAGAAGATAGATCAAGACCCTTGAATTATTATGAAGCAATACTTTTTCAATTTGTAAACCCAAAAGCTTGGGTCATTTGCTCAACAGCTGTTACCTTATATTACCCTAAAAATGAAAATATTTTAGTTGGGACTTTATTTATGGTAATCATGTCTACCATAGTGAACATTCCTTCAATTAGTATTTGGGCTTATGGGGGGAGTATTATTCGTCAATATTTAGGTAATGAAAAGTTAAAAAAAGCTATAGAACTTTTATTGGCGATTATGCTTATTGGTACAGCTGTTTCAGTATTTTTTTACAATCCTTAAACAGTTGGGATTTCATAATAATCCCCAACAACATTGTAACCTTTAATTACAGCAGCTCTATTTGATATTGCTAAATACCAACGAAGAACATTTGGATATTCATCAAGATTTATTTGATGTCTCTCAAATCTAGCTATCCATGGCCAAATAGAAATATCAGCAATAGAGTATTCATTAACAATATATTCTCTACTTGATAATCTTTCATCTAAGATTTGATATACATGTTTGGTGTAGCCCTTAGATTTTTCTTCCGCAAATTTACTTTTACCAGCGTTATAAAAAAGGTATTGGTGTGCCTGACCTAACATTGGCCCCACATAAGACATTTGAAAAAATAACCACTGAACTATTTCCCAATAACAATTTTTATTAAGAAATTTACCGTATTTTTCAGCAAGATAAAGAAGAATAGCACCAGACTCAAAGACAGTATTTCCTTCATCATTATCCACAATAACGGGAATTTTATTACTCGGAGAAATTTTGGAAAAAAAATTAGAAAACTGTTCTTTTTTCTCTAAATCTATATGTATCGCATTATATTGGACTCCCAATTCTTCAAGCATAATGCTGATTTTTCGACCATTTGGAGTTGCTGAAGAATATAAATCAATCATTTTTAGAAATTAGTTAAATTCAAACTATATATAAATTATGCTTAGTTCAACAGACAATATAATCAAACTTGCTTGGAGTGATAAAGTTTCATTTGAAGAAATTAAAAGAATTCATGGTTTAAGCGAATCTGAAGTAATAAAAATTATGAGAAAAAATCTAAAATCTAAATCATTCAAAATATGGAGAGAAAGAGTTACTGGAAGAACAAGAAAGCATGAAAAAAAAAGAAATTTCTCCTCGAGACCTTTTAATTTGGATGATTATGTTTAGACATATAATCTTATTTTTGTTTTTGATTTTTTTATCTTCTCAATCATTTGCAGATCAAAATGATAAAAGATTGAATCATTTATTCGACAAACTGATTGTTACAGAGGATCAGTTGGAAATAGAAAAACTTACGCAACAAATATGGAAAATTTGGCATGAAATTGATGATCCAAAAATAACAAGAGCTTTTGAAACTGGCGTTCAAATGATGAATCTAGGCTTTCATTCTAGAGCAATTGATTATTTTGATAAAGTAATATTTGAAATGCCTAATTTTGCTGAAGCTTGGAATAAAAGAGCAACAGCTCATTTTATGATGGGAAATTTCGATCTTTCAATGAGAGATATTAGTAAAACATTAGAGCTTGAACCAAGACATTTTGGAGCATTAGACGGAATGGGTTTAATATTTATTCATCTTAATCAGCCTGAAAAAGCAATTGATATCTACGATAAAATGTTGGAAATTTTTCCAAACAGTAATTCAACAAAAATGAAAAAAGATAAAATTTTGTCTCTTACAACTCAATCTACTTAAAAATCAAATAGAATAATCAATATTGATAAAGTAAAAAAACTTACAAAAGTACTTAAAACTATATTTGACGAAATAAGTTCTTTTTGAGAATTATATCTAAAAGCAAAATAATAGGTTTGTGATCCACTAGGTAAAGCTGCTGCTAAAGTTACAGTCATCACTAACAATTCATCTAAATTCAAAAAAAATTTAGAGATAGTGAATGCAATTAGTGGGTGAAGTATATTTTTCAAAAAAGTTAAGATCACTGATCTTTTAAATGAAAGAACTAAATTAAATGTTGCTAGAGCAAATCCAAGGGATAAGAGCACACATGGCAAAGCAATTTCTGAAATTACATTAAGAATAAATAATAAATTAGTTGGTTGAGGAATGCTAAAATAATTTAGTGAAATTCCAAAAAATATACCAACAAGAACTACATTTCTAAATAAACCAATAAATACACTTAAAATTTGCTTATGAATTTTCAAGGATCTATTTCTGTAACTCTCAATTATTAATGTCGTATATGTAAAATGTACTAAGCCGTGAAAAAGAACTAATATCATGTAAGGCATAACATTTATTTTGCCAAAAAGTGTATGCATTAAGGGAATTCCAAGTGCTACAGAATTTCCAAAACATGAAGCAAGTCCGATCAGTGCACTATCATCAACAGTAAATTTAAATTTATTATAAGCAATTTGATAACCAATAAAAAAAATAAAAATTCCAGCTCCAAAAAAAACAAAAAGTAAATTTAACGTATTAAAACTAGGAAAATTAATTTGCCAAAAATAGGTTATGAGAGCTATGGGAAGTAATATATTAAAACTTAAGTAATCAAACTTGCTTATAATTTTATGAGATAAATTAAAATATTTTTTTATTATAAATCCGAGTATGACATAGCTAAATACGGATAAAATTACATAAAATAAACTATTCATTAGCCATTAAATTCTTCAAAATATTATCCACTCCCCCTTCAAAACTCTTCTCAATATCATTGAAGAAGAAATTGTAATTTATAGAATTATCATTTGATAAAATTTGAATATATGGATTTTTTACATTATCAGTAATTCTAAACTCCATAAAATTTTCTTTATTACTATTCAGTTTTACAATTATATTAACAATATTAGATTTTAAATTATATGTGCCCTTTAATTTAAAGTTCAATTCGTTTTTTGTTGAGTCAAAATAATTAATTGTTAACAATTCTCGATTTAATGTAAACTTACTAACAAAAGATGTATCTTCTTCAAGTATGCTTATAATGAAATTTAATAATTTTTTATAAGACTCAGGTAAATTTATTCTATTTAGAATTAATTTTACAAATTTAACAGAATTCTTTTCATCAGTATTTAATTGATATGTAATGTAACCTTTTGGATATATTTCAAGATGAGAATTAAGACTATCATTAGAATATTTATATATATTTCCATCAGCTTCTAAATCTTGGATTATTAATTTCTCAATTTTTATACTTTTAATCTTCAAAAAGTATTCTGCGGGTTTTAGATTATATTTTTTATAAATCTCAAATTCTGCATTTTCTATAAATAGGTTTATATTTTCTTTATCTAAGTCGATTTTTGTTAACAGAGATAGTTTTGGAAAAAGTTTAAATGAATAATCTTCAAGTAAATTAATATTTAAATTTAGTTTTTTCTCAATATTTGAAATGGTATTTTTAATTAATATTTTATCGACAGCAACATAGAAGGCTAAAAGAATAATGATAATTAAAAGAATGAATATACCTAAAATTTTTTTGATCATACTAGTTTTTACAAAGATGTTAAATATTGCTAATTTCTAATTTTTAATTCATAACCTATAGGGTCAGCTAATAGTTTTTTTACTTCATTATTATCTATATCTTTTATTGATGTGGGGTTCCATTTTGGATCATGATGTTTCTCAATTAATATAGCCTCAATTCCTTCACTAAAATCAATTCGGTTAGTCATTTTTTGACTCAGTCTATATTCATTTTCTAGACACTCTTCTAATGAGTTTGATTTTGAATCATTAAGAAGTAGTGCTGTTACGGCTAGACTCATTGGGCATTTTTTTTTAATTTTATTCAGTAAATAGTCTGGGTTATTTAATATCTCTTTATTATTTAAGATATCAAATATGGATCCTGATAAATTTTTATTATAAAAATTAAGTCTTTCTTGTGAAAAAGAAGAAATAGCAGTTGTTTCATAATTTTTAATTTCTCCATTAACAATATAGTTGTTGATTAGGTCATTCAATTTTTCTTCGGGACAATAATGTGTTCCCAATTCAAAATTTAACAAATCTCTGTTGTTAAGTATTTCTCCCGTTAGACCCAGATATTTTCCAATGTTATTCTTCAATTTTGAAAGAAAAAAACTACTACCAACGTCTGGAAAGAAGCCTATGGATGTCTCGGGCATTGCAAATTTGGTGCTGTCAGTTACAATTCTATAGTTTCCATA
The DNA here is from genome assembly GCA_902589095.1 of uncultured Alphaproteobacteria bacterium. Classification (GTDB taxonomy): domain Bacteria; phylum Pseudomonadota; class Alphaproteobacteria; order HIMB59; genus CACPNW01. The sequence continues at coordinate 15,956 of CACIRR010000023.1, forward strand.
AATTGATAACCCAACACCCCCGCCCATGACAACACCTTTCCATATTGATAAATAAGGTTTAGTGAAATTTTTAATTTGTAAATTTAGCGAATATTCTTTTGCAAAAAATTCGCGTTTTAATTCAGAAGATGGACCTGACAAATGAACACTTTTAACATCACCTCCTGCACAGAAATGCTTACCTTCACCTTGAAGCAGTATTCTTTCTATATTTTGGTCTTCTTGCCATTCTTGTAATTTATTAGCAAATTGTTCTGCCATAGATAAATTGAGAGCATTTAATGCTTGTGGCCTATTTAGGGTAATGATTCCTGTGGTTTGCTTAATATCAAATAAAATTTCCATTATTTTTTTTTAAATTTTAAAATTTTATCTGATAGTCCAACTTCCTTCGCTTTAAGTCTATTAATTTCATCTCTTATTCTTGCTGCATCTTCAAATTCTAATTTTGAAGCAAACATATTCATTTTTTCTTCAAGATGTTTAATATGCTTGTTTAAATCTTTTCCTACAAGCTCTTTTGCATTTTCAATTTCTACTGTAACATGATCTTGCTCAGCAGTATTTTCTAAAATTTCTTCAATGTTCTTTTTTATACTAAGCGGAGTAATATTATTTTCTTTATTGTATCTTAATTGTTTTTCTCTTCTTCTTTCAGTTTCATTAATAGCCTCTTTCATACTTTTTGTAACAGTATCTGCGTACATTATTACTTTGCTATCAACATTTCTTGCTGCTCTTCCAATTGTTTGTATTAAACTTGTTTTAGATCTTAAATATCCTTCTTTATCAGCATCTAATATCGCCATAAGAGCGCATTCAGGGATATCTAATCCTTCTCTTAAAAGATTGATACCAATCAAAATATCAAATACGCCAAGGCGCAAATCTCTAATGATCGCAACACGCTCAAGAGTATCGATATCAGAATGAAGATAGCGGACTTTCAAACCCTCTTCATGCATATATTCAGTTAAATCTTCAGACATTTTTTTTGTTAAAGTAGTTATAATCACTCTATATCCATTAGTAATAGTCGACTTACATTCATCAATTAGATTATCAATTTGATGCTTTGTTTTTCTAATTTCAATTGGAGGGTCAATTAAACCAGTAGGCCGAATAACTTGCTCAACAAAAACTCCACCTGTTTTTTCCAATTCATAATCTCCTGGAGTTGCACTCACAAAGATTGTTTGTGGACGCATTGCGTCCCATTCCTCTCGCTTTAGAGGTCTATTATCTACACAGCTAGGAAGTCTAAAACCATACTGCGATAAAGTAGATTTTCGTGAAAAGTCACCTTTGTACATTCCTGATATTTGACTGCAAGTAATATGACTTTCATCAATAAACAATAAAGCATCTTCAGGTATATATTCGTATAAAGTTGGTGGTGGCTCACCAGGTTTTCTTCCTGATAAATATCGTGAGTAGTTTTCAATTCCACTACAACTTCCTGTTGTTTCAATCATTTCTAAATCAAAAGTAGTTCTCTCATCTAGACGTTGACGTTCTAGAAGTTTTTTTTCATTTTCAAAAACAAGTAGTTGTTTTTTTAAATCTTCTTTAATTTGAACAATAGCTTTTTTGATTGTTGGTTTTGGTGTAACATAATGTGAGTTAGCAAAAATTCTAATTTGTTCGAGATCACCTAAATTTTCTCCAGTCAATGGATCTATTTCAGATATCTTTTCAATGTCATCCCCAAAAAAGGATATTTTCCAGGATCGATCTTCGTGGTGCGAGGGAAAAATTTCCAATATATCTCCTTTAGCACGAAAACTCCCTCGTCTAAAATCCATATCTCTTCTTTTGTAAAGTAGTTCAACTAGTTTTCTAATTATTATATCTCGATTTATTGATTGATTTTTTTCCAGTGTGAATGACATCGAAGAATAGGCTTCCACAGATCCAATGCCATAAATACATGATACAGATGCTACAATAATAGTGTCTCTTCTCTCAACAAGTGAGCGTGTGGCTGAATGACGAAGTCTATCAATTTGTTCATTTATAGAAGATTCTTTTTCTATAAACGTATCACTTTTAGGTACGTATGCTTCAGGAGTATAGTAATCATAATAACTAACAAAATATTCAACTGCATTATTGGGAAATAAGCTTTTCATTTCTCCATATAGTTGTGCAGCTAAAGTTTTGTTAGGTGCCATAATTAGAGTAGGGCGTTGCATCTCTTCAATTACTTTTGCCATTGTAAAAGTCTTACCAGATCCTGTAACACCTAAGAGGACTTGTTCATTTTCTCTATCTCGTAAATTTTGAACAAGTATTTTTATTGCATTTGGCTGATCCCCACTCGGCGAAAAATTACTTATAATTTCAAATTTTTCTTGAGATTTTAAGGCTGTGGATTGGGTTTTAGTGAGATTCATTTAGAGTCAATGTAGTCCTTTAAATAGGAATATTTATCTAAAAATCGACCATCTTCAGTAATTGTAGCATTGAGTATTCTGCCATCATCTATCCCAAGGATAAATGGAATGACCTCATTTACAATCCCGTTTCCAAATTCCCTGCTTGAGTCCCTTGGTAGTTCTGAAGGTAGGTTGTCAACTGCCATAACAGCCAGAGCATTTTGAATCTCACTTGTTTCTTCGAATGTGTTTTTGTTAATATAAAAATTTGGATGTTCAATTGTGGTTGATTTGATTGTTGATGGAACTGAACCATCCACATCGCAAGTGACATCACCAATTATCTTAAGTTTTGTAAAATCAGTAATTTGATTTTTTGTGAATATTTTTGGTGAACTTGGGTCCCAATAATGTGCACTTATGTAAATATCGCTTTCTTTTAAGTGTTCAAAGGTTTTACTCTGATACTCCTTGGGGTTGTTAATGAAATGCACTAATTCAAATTTCTTATTCTCTTTATGCATAAGATAATCTTTTGTATCTAAATTACAAAAGACAGGGTAATCAAATTTTTTATCTAAAAAATCTTCTGGAGTAATTTTTTTTATATTTGTATATTTTAAAATTTCTTGAACACCTCGATTTACCCTTCCATCACCCGTGATCAACATTTTAAAATTAGGAAAACGAACTTCGGATAAATTTTTTATAAGTCTTTCATAATTATTAATTTTGAATGCACGCGCTAGAGGTTGAAAATTATTTTGTAATAAAAAAAGACTCAAAGTGTTATAACATCCAACTATTCCAGCAAATCTTCCAAAACCAAGATATCTGGACCCATTCGCAGCTCTTATATTTTCATAATCTATAAGTTTAATTTTTTTATTTAGTATAGCTCGCAGAAGTTCTTTTTTATCCATTCCTGGAGTGCCTTGAGCATTGGATAGTGTCTCTTTATTTAATTTATAGGTATGTGAGAAAAAAACATAAGTTTTATTTGGGATTAAAACATTTACATCTACTTCTTTAACACCAAATAGTAACTCACAATGATCTAGATTATCACTTAAAACTCCTCCATTTTGAACATATTCTTCGTTTTTGAAACTTCTTTTGTTGCTTGGTTGAACGTAAATATTAAGGTCAGGAAATTTAATTTTTAATTCTTTGATTTGTTCTGGTGCAATTGGGGCTCGACTTTCATCATTCCTGCTTTCTTTGATTATTCCAATTGACCCTATTTTTTGAGTCATAAACTATTTTTTATAACAATATTATATTCTTCAAAAGTTTTAAAAAAATAGTTAATCAAGTTTTCATCATATGGGGCAGCTTGTACTCCACTTTCTAATTTTTTTTCTATTATTAGATCTATTGCACAAGATAAGGTTATAGATACCAAGACTCCCATAGCGGTATTTTCGCCAGACCCTTTTTCATCTAAAAAATAATACTTATTAAATACTTCTTTATTATTTTGATGTGCTAATAAATTGACATATAGTACAACGCGATCTTCTTCACCTGGTGAATAGGGATGTTTTTTCCATAATTCTTCACAAAGATTATTGATTTTTGTATCAAGATCTGGAGATTTATTGGAAAGCATCTCAAAAATATCTTTCCATGCATTTTCCCAACCATTCAATCTTAAAGTGCCCCTCACAAATTCTTTAAGGTTCCATTGCTGATCAAAATTATACTCTTTAATATATGGAGTTGAGTCCCGATTTGGATAAGCCTCGTAAATCTCATCATTAACTGAATATTTTCCAATATTTTTATACGGTGTTTTTACTACTGTTTGAAAATTGTTAATAAATTTTGCATCGTTGTTTAAAGCTTTGATTACACCAACAGGAGACCAACTAAATTTATATTTAAAATCATTAGGTATTGCGGGAAAGCCACCACAATATGAGTGATAGATAACATCAAGATTGCTTAAACCAGTTTCTTTTAATTTTTTAACCAGTAAATGTGAAAAAAAATGATCAATACCTGGGTCAAGACCAACCTCATTGATAAACACTAAATTATTTCTTTTTGCTTCATCGTTTAAATTTTTCATATCTGGTGAGATATAACTGCTTGAAGCAAAGTGACATTTTTTATCCAAGCATATTTTTGCAATCTTTAAGTGATGATTAGCTGGTAATTGTGATACAACTATATCACCTGCATTTAAGACGCTAGTTAATGACTCTACATCAAATTTTTTAGCAGTTACATTTTGTTTATCAACATGGCTAATGCTTTGATGTGCTTTTTCTAGAGTTCTGTTCCAGATAGTTACATTTTCATAATTTTGAGATATTCTTCTAATACCTGGAATAGATGATAAGCCTGTCCCTAACCAATGGATATGTTGCATAGATTTAATTTACTTTTATTTTAAAAGGATTACTACAATAAAAAACAAACAGTAC
>CACIRR010000024.1 GCA_902589095.1 uncultured Alphaproteobacteria bacterium
CTCACCATTGCAGAACCACCCATTTGAATTGTTAATGCTCTGGCAAGCTTTTCAGTCCATTGATTACTAATTGTATCAAATGTGGCACCATTACCCTTATCATCAATCATCGCCATTGGCGTAGCTGTAATCCCTCCTAATGTGAATGAGACCATTTGTAATTCTGGAAATGCTCTTCCCATTGCATCACCATCAACTATTGGTAAACCTAATTTAGCTGCAGCAACAAAAGGAATGGTAGAATTTAATCCTCCAGCCTCAATACACAAGATTGCAGATACTTTTTTTTGCATTAATTTTTCCATCATTGAAACAAGTTGAGTGAACTCATTGCCCGATGGAAATTTTTCCATCATTACAGTTGGTGCACCCATCATCGCGATAGGTAGGATTAATTCATCATCATTAAGTGTTTCAACTTCAATCACCTTAACAGGTTCAGCCTTTTCAAGAATTTGATTAGTCATTAACCTCCCCACATAAGGGTCTCCACCTCCTCCTGAACCAAGAACAGCTCCACCTATTGCAATGGCTTCCAAATTATCTTTATCAACTGAAGTAATTTTTTGCATATGATTATTTATTCTCCATTTTAAGATTACCTACTACTGTAACATTGATTAATAAATTATTTCCTGGCAAATAAGATAAAGGCATATCTGAAACTGCCAACACATTAATTGTATTTGGATCAGCATTTCTATCTACAGCAAGTTTTGTTGCTTCATCTGTAACCTGCTTGATTGCACTTTCCCTATCTATTTTATCATCAATCAATATAACTTTCGATACTTGTCCACTAACCTGAGCTATAGCCGCTCCTACTGCATTTGCTAAATCATTGTGTGGTGGTTTTATAACATTCAAACCATCAATTTTATTATCAAGCATAACACTTCCTCCACCTACAGCAATAACAGGTATTTTTTCACTTGATGTCCTTGCTCTTGCAACTTTATCTTCAACCATTTGATCCATTAGATGAATTATATCTTTTTTATTATTTATTTCAGGAGCTTGTGTTGTACCTATATTACATCTTCCATAAGAAACTGCTACATCACTTGCTGTCAGTACATCACCTCCAAATATTTTTGCTTTATTAGTTAATTCATGCCCAACTGATTGAGGGCCTACTGAAGGCTTTTCTGTATCAATAATAGAGCCTCCCCCCAAACCAAAGCTTATTACATCTGGCATAGAAAAATTTGTTCTTACATCTGCTACTGTAACAGAGGTACCTGCTTGTCTAGGAAAGCCATCTTTTACTTCTCCTACATCAGTAGTAGTGCCACCTACATCTACAACAAGTGCATTTTTTTCTTTAGATAAAAAAGCTGCACCTCTCATTGAGTTAGTAGGACCACAAGCAAAAGTCAGAACAGGCAATTCAATTACTTCAGAAGACTGAATTAAAGTGCCATCATTTTTAGTGAAAAACATAGAACATTTAAAGTTTAGCTTACTTTTAAATTCTTCAAATGACTCTACAACTTCCTTAGCAAGTGGTTTTAAAGTTGCATTAATAAGAGCTGCATTTTCTCTTTCTAGTAATCCCATTCCACCAATATTTTTACTTAATGAAACATTTGTATTTGGAGAATGTTTTTTAATGATATCATAAGCTACTTGCTCCATATCACCTCTTACTGTAGCAAAAACAGAACTTATTGCTATTTCATTACAACCTAAATTTTGTAACTCTTTAAGTGCATTTAATATTTCTTTTTCATCTAATTTCGAAATTTCAGTTCCATCCATTTCGTATCCACCGTTAACAAGTTTATATTTTCCATTCAAAGACTTAATTAATTCTTTTGGCCAATCTGCGAAGGGTAAAATAGAACCCCCAGAAGGTAATGAAAGCCTAATCAATCCAGTTTTGGCTAAATTTTTTCTCTGAACAATTGCATTTACAAAATGTGTTGTGCCTATTATCAATGCTTGTATATCATCAGGTTTTTTATTTGCTTTAGTTAAGGCAGAAAGAATAGAATTTTCTACACCTGATAAAATGTCATTTGTTGTTGGGCTTTTTGTCCCAGATATTACAGTTTCTGCGTCCATTACTACAGCATCTGTATTTGTACCGCCAACATCTACTCCAATTCTTAACATAGATTTTATTTATTTTTTGAATCCAAAGTATTTTTTTGCTTGGGCCTTGGTAATATATTCATTTAGTAAGTCATTTTTAATTAATTCTTTACTTCTTTTTTTGGGATCACCGAAACCTCCTCCATTTCCAGTATAAATTCTGACTATATCACCAGGTTCCAGTCCTAAACCAGTTACTACTGAGTATTTCTCTATTTTTTTATTTTTTCTAATTACTTCAATATAATTTGCACTTCCTTCTCTTCCATTTTTTAGAGACCAAGGTAAAGTTTTTGATCTTGTATATGCAACAGAAACCCATGCATTTTTTGATCTGACTCTGTAGTCCATGATTATTCCTTTTCCTCCGTTATATTTTCCTTCACCGCCCTCCTGATTATTTAATCTCATTTGATCAACATATAATCCATGTCTTGCTTCATGAATCTCTGCAGGAGTGTTGAAAGTATCACCATGAAAAGCAGAAAAGTTAGCACTCATTCCATCACCAGCAGCTGAAGCTCCCCAACCCCCAATTTGAGGTTCTATGATGATGAAAGGTTCATTGGTGTCAGGATGAGTACCTCCCATAAACGTTCCACATATAGATGCAAAACTCCCTGCTGTTGATTTATCAGGATTAAGATGCGAGATTGTTTTCCAAATTAAATCATAAGACCTAATATCAGTTTCATAATATATTCCTTGAGCTGCAGGTCTAGTTGGGTTGAACATTGATCCCTCATCACAAATTACTTTTAAAGGTCTAAAAGTTCCAGCATTACAAATAAAATCACTTGATGTTACACCTTTGAAAGCCATTTGAGCAGATACAACTGTGCCATCATATGAAGCATTATTGGGTCCAGAGTCTTGTTTAGGATTATTTCTTAAATCAACAATAAATTCTTTATTAGTTATTGTTACCTTAACTTGAATTTTTTCTCCATTATCTAAAATGTCTTCTCCATAATAAGTTCCATTTTTTAATTTTCTTAGTGCATCTAATGAAGATTTTTCACCATACTCCATGAAAAGTTCGACAGATTTTTCAAATGTTTCTCTTCCATACTTTTCTGCAATATCTCTTATTCTTTTCTCTCCTACTCTAATTGAAGCAATTGCAGCCCACATATCTCCTTTTGTATATTGAGGGACTCTACTATTTGAAATTATTATATCGATAACTGATTGAATAGGCTTTCCTTGATTAAACATCTTAATTACAGGCAATTGTAAGCCTTCCTGAAAAATTTCTGTTGCATCAGCAGAAATGCCACCTGGGGCCATCCCACCTAAATCTGGCCAGTGAGCGATGTTAGCTGTCCATGCTATCCTTTTTTTTCCAGAAAAAACAGGCATAACAACAATAACATCATTCAAATGAGTTACTCCGCCGTTGTATGGATCATTTGTTGCAAATATATCTCCTGGTTTAATTTCTTTATCATCAAATTTATTTAAAACTGCTTGAACAGCTTTGTCACACATAGCTATGAAAGCTGGAATACCCGCTCCAGAAGCAGCAATATTTCCATTTGAGTCAGTTACTGCAGTGCCAAAATCAAGAACTTCATAGATAATAGAACTCATTGCTGTTTTTCTCATTGCAATAAACATTTCATCACAAGCAGCTTGAAGTGAGCTTTGTATAATTTCTACTGTTATTGGATCTATTTTTTTTGGCATTATTTTTTCTTTTTTGTATTGATATGGAGATTTGCATAATCATCTACAGTGCATTTTTGTCCAGGAAAGATAACTACTGTTGTGCTAGCATCTTCTACTATGGCAGGACCTGAAAAGGTCATCTTTGGTTCGAGTAGATCAAAATCGTAAATATCAGAAATACGATCACCAAATTGATCAAAATCAACTTTTCTTCTTGATTTAATTGCATCTTTAGTTTTTCTTCCAGTTTTTAATCTTTTTTCAAGCTTAGGTTTTTCAATCTTAGCAATAGCAACTAAATGGAATTGAATCAATTCAACTGGATTATCTAGCTTATAAGTAAATTCTTTTTCATATTGATTATGAAATGTTGATAAAATTTTGTTTAATTCATTTTTACCATACTTACCATTTGGGAGTGGTACCTCAACTGAATGATCTTGACCTAAGTATCTTAAACTTGCAAATCTTTGAAACTGAATTTTATTTTTTTGTAATTTTTCTTTCTTAAAATTAGCAATTGCTTTTGACTCAATATTACTAAAGGTTTCATTAATTGATTTTAAAGACTCTAGATTCATTTTGTTAAGTTTTGTTAAAATAAAGTCTCTTCTGAGATCACTCATTAACATGCCCCATGCAGAAAATACTGATGAGTTAATAGGAATAATAACCTTAGGGATATTTAACTCCATAGCTAAAGAAGTAGCGTGCATACCACCTCCACCCCCAAACGCAACTAAAGTAAAATCTCTTGGATCATGTCCTTTGTTTACTGAAATTAATTTCAAAGCGTTGGTCATGTTATTATTTGCTATTCTAATTATACCTCGTGCAGTTTCCATTTTGCTTAATTTTAATTTCTTTGACAACGCTGTAAGATATTTATCTACAGATTTTATATCTGCATTTATTTCGCCTCCACAAAAGTACGAGGGATTAATTCTTCTAGTATATAAATTTGCATCAGTCGTTGTAATATTTTTTCCTTGCTTACCATATGATACGGGGCCTGGACTTGCACCAGCACTCTGGGGTCCAACATGAAGTTTTTTATAATCATCTACCCAAGCAATACTACCGCCACCATTTCCAATTTCAACAATATCAACAACAGGTAGCATCACGGGGTATCCAGCAGAAGTTCGATTTTTTTCAATCCAATAATTAGTATTAATTTTTACATTACCATTTTCTATAAGAGAACATTTTGCGGTTGTGCCTCCTATATCTAAAGCAATAATATCTTTTACACCTATTAGTTTTCCAATTTCAGCTGCACCTAAAACACCACTTGTTGGTCCTGACTCAATTATTGTTAGGGGGGTTTTTTTTGTTGAATCAAAAGTGTCTATTCCACCATTAGATTGCATAACATATGGATTGCCTCTAAATTTAAATTTTTTTAACTCAGTGTATAGTCTGTCTAAATAATTTTTTGCAATTGGTTTTACATAAGCACAAAGAGCTGTCGTATTTGTTCTCTCATATTCTCTCCACTCTCTAGTCAATTCATTTGATGTAACTACTTCAAATTCTGGCCATTTTTTGTTTATCGCTTTTGCAATAAGTTGTTCATGTTTAGGATTAGCATACGCATGCAATAGACAAACGGCTATTGATTTTACTTTATGTTTTTTAAATGTTTTAATTATTGTGTTTAAATTTTTTGAATCGAGCTTTTCTATTTCTTTACCTAAAAAATCTATTCTACCAGGTACTTCAGCTCTCAAATATCTTGGAACAAATGGTTCTGGTTTTTTATATCTAAGATTAAAAAAATCTGGTCTATCTCCTCTAGCTATTTCGAGAGAGTCTCTAAAACCTTTTGTGGTGATTAGAGCTGTTACTGAGCCTTTTCTTTCAGTTATTGAATTAATTATTACTGTAGTACCGTGTGCAAAAAAAATAGCCTCTGCAATGTTAATACCTGATTTTTTAATTGCTTTAAAAACTCCTTTTTCATAATTTGGCGGAGTAGTGTCTGATTTTGCGTTTGATATTTTTTTTGCTTTTTTTGTTTTTTTATCTATTTCAAAGTAAACTAGATCAGTAAAAGTACCACCAACATCAGTTGCAACTCTAATCATTTAATTTTACCTCTGGATAATATTCTTTGATATATTCTCTAGAAATATATTGTTGTTTATAATCATCTAGCACTTTTTCTTTTTTTCTTTCACTTGGAGATCCATAACCTCCCCCGCCTCCATTTTGTATAAGCACCTTACTACCCTTTTTTATTGATACTCTTGTTGCTTTTGGAATTGATTTTTTTTCTCCTTCATCATTTATTAAAAAACAATTGTTTGCAAGACCTTCTTTTCCTTTATTTAATCCCCACGGACTTAACTCTGTTCTTTCGCAAACAGTAGTTGCAAAAGTATCTTCAAGCATTTCAATTTCTAGATTGACGCCTAGGCCGCCTCTATGTTCTCCAGCACCACAACTATCTTGAATTAACTCAACACGATTAACTAACCATGGATTTCTATTTTCCCAAACTTCTGTTGGAGCAAATCTAGTAGCTGACTCTGCATGATGAAGACATGTTGCGCCATCTCCATAAAAGCTACCACCTTGACCAATAGGATGTGGGGAGCCATCAGCCCAAGGTTCACCCGTATCTTCTCTTTGCCCCCAATAAACAACCGCATTGATGCAACCCCCACTACTAGCAGGTACTTTTTCAGGATGTTTTGATCCCAAGGCTCTGTAAAAAACTTCCATAGCCTGAAGGGCAGGCCAACCATAAAGAAAACAAGGTGCGGGTGAAAGAGGATGAAAAAGTGTACCTTTCTTTGTAATAACTTCTATCGGTCTAAAAAAACCTTCGTTTGGAGCTTCGTTACTTCCTGCCAACATACTCATAGCAACTCTAGCGGTTGATACAGTTGAAGGAAGAGGGCAATTTACTGGTCCATTTTGCTGAGGTGGAGCATCTGACATATCCAAAACAACTGATTCATCTTTAATAATAACTTTTACATCAAAAGGTATATTGCCTTCCTCAACTCCATTATTATCTAATTGACCAGACCCAAAATATTCACCATTTGGAATTTCTTTTAAATAATTTCTAACAATTTTTTCTCCCGCATCAAATATTTCTTCAACAGCCTCTCTAAATTTATTTAATCCATATTTTGCAACTACTCTTTTTAAAGCTCTTTCACCTGTCCTAACGCCTATTGCTTGTGCGTTTATATCTCCAGCAACTGAGTTTGGAACCCGAGTATTCGCAATACACATTTTATAAATATCTTTAACAAGATTACCTTTACTATAGAGCTTAACACCAGGATAAACAGTTCCCTCTTGAAACACATCTACTGTGTCTGTTGAATAAGGTTCTTTACCAGCAATATCTAACCAATGTGCTTTAATAGCTGTATAAGCAATTAATTCATTTTCAAAAAAAACTGGCATCACTAATGCTGCGTCTTGAGGATGAGACCCAGTCCCATAAGGAGAGTTATAAATTATTATATCTCCCTCTTCTAAATTTTCTTCACCACCAACTCCCTTTACTGCTTCCTCAATACAAAAATTTAGAGTTCCCATAAACAATGGCAAGCTTGGAGCTTGAGATAACATTCTTAAATCTCTATCATAAATTGCTGCAGCAAAATCCAAAACTTCATATATGATGGGTGACATTGCTGTACGACATAAAGCTCTTTTCATTTGCTCAGCTGCTGAATTCAAACTATTCCTAACTATTTGTGTAGTGATAGGATCGACATTTGTTTTTTTAACTATTCTATCAATGCCACATTTATAATGATGTAAGTCTTCGCTCATACTAAATTTTCGTATCTGTAATAATTAAATGATCAGAGTTATCTTTTTTTACAGTATAATTCTTATCAACATATGTTACTGCAGTGCTTTCCAAGATAATAGCTGGTCCAGAAAATTCTTCTTCTATTTTATTTCTTTGAATAATTTTGAATTCCTCAATAGAATCAGAGTCAAAGGAATAACACTTGATACTTTCTTGATCTGATCCAGACAATTCTTCATTTATTAAGCCTCTACTGGTCTTTCTTGGCAGAGGAACTCTTAAGGATGCCCTTATTGATACAATTTCAATAATTGTATCTAATTTGCTACCAAACGTCTTTTCATATTCGCTTACAAACATTTTTTTAATATCATCCTCGGAGCTTGTTATCTTACCAAGCTTTTCATTATTTAACTTAAGAGTAATGGTGTGCTCTTGCCCCATCCATCTCATATCAAGCGAGATTTCTTTGATAGTTTCTAAAATTTCAAAATTAATTTTTTGTCTTTCTTGAAGATCTTTAAATAATCTTTCAAGAATTTGATTACATTCATTAATAGACTTCTCATTTAATCTCAAAATTTTAGTTTGAGCAGTCATTTGTAACAGATCAGCTCCTAGCAAACCCCAAGCTGAAAAATTTCCTGAAAAGGGAGGGATTATAATTTCTTTAATATCTAATTCTTTTGCAATTAAATTTGACATCAAAGGTCCAGCCCCACCAAAAGCTAACAATTTTAACTCACGAGGATCAATACCTTGCTCAATTGTTATTTCTCTGATTGCGTCCGCCATATTAGCACTGCTGATTTTTAAAATTCCCTTCGCAGTATCAAATGCTGAAAGATTAATTTTTGATCCAACAGAATTTAGTGCATTTTCTGCTAAATCACGATTTAATTTAAGTCCTGAGGCTAAGTTACCTTCACCAAGCATGCCTAAATAAAAAGCAGCATCTGTTGTAGTCGGTTCAGTACCTCCTCTAGAATAACAGGCAGGACCAGGTTGAGCTCCTGAACTTCTTGGTCCTGATCTAAGCAGGTTACCATCATCCAAATATGCTATTGAACCTCCTCCTGCACCTATTGAACGAACATCTACCCAAGGTGATTGGACTGGAAGACCAACTATCTTTCCCTCAAATTGTATTTGAGGTCTTCCGTCTAAAATTAGACAGGTATCAAAACTTGTACCACCAACATCTGCTGTTACCATATTAATATTATTTTTTTGTCTTGATAATTCGCCAGCACCTTCTGCTCCAGCAACCGGACCAGACATAATTGTTTCAAACGGTCTTTCTTCTGCTTCATCAAAAGTCATAGATCCGCTTCCAGATCTTGTAACTAAAAAATTGCCTTCGAAGCCTAATTTTTTTAATTCATCTCTAAGATTGTTGAGGTAATTAGACATTCGCGCTTTTACAAAAGAGTCAATTACTGTTGTAGTTGTCCTTTCGTATTCTCTGTATTCTCCAGAAACCACAGATGATAGAGAGATATAACCCTTAAAACCAAAATCTCTTAAAAGCTTCTCAATTTTTTTCTCATGCTCATTATTAGCATATGCATTGATTAAACAAACAGCTATACTTGAAACTCCTTCTTCAATAAAAAATTTACAAGCTTTCTTAACTTCCTCTTCATTCAATGTTGTATGTATATTGCCATTAGCAAACATTCTTTCATTTAATTCCAGACGCAAATATCTTGGAACTAGTGGTTCACTTGGTTGCCAGAAGAGATTATACATTTCATCTCTATCGCCTCTTCTTATTTCTATTACATCACGAAAACCTTTAGTGCATAGCATGCCTACTTTTGATCCTTTTCTCTCTAAAAGTGCATTTAATCCCACCGTAGTTCCGTGAAGAAAAAACTCTATATCTTTAATAGTTTCACTGCTTAAGTTTCTTTTTACGACTTCAATTACTGCTTTTTGTGGCTCTTCTGGAGTTGTAGGTATTTTATCAATAGTAATAGAATTGTCTTTTTCATTATATAAAATGAAGTCAGTAAACGTTCCACCAATATCTACGCCAATTCTTGAAGCCAAATTATTTATCCCCCCTAAATAATATTATTAAGTTTACTATGGTAACGCTACCATGATAAAAATGTTAATTCAACAAATTTAATAAAGATGATCAGAACTTTTCAGTCCAAAATTAACTACTCAAAATCATCAGAGGATGTTGATCCTATATTAGTGGAAATAATAAGGAACAGTCTAAATTCTGCAGCTGAACAAATGAAAAGATCATTGATAAGAACAGCCTTTTCTCCAATAATTTATGAAGTTCTAGATTTTGCAAGTGCAATTTATGATAAAAATTTTTGCATGTTGTCTCAGTCACCAAGTCTTCCAGGTTTTATGGGTACTTTAAGTTTTTGTGTTGAAGCTTCAGTTAAAGAAGTTGGTGGAGAGGAAAATTTAAATGAAGGAGATATTATTTTATACAACAATCCTTATGGATCAGGTTCACATTCTCAAGATGCTGCAATAGTTATGCCTGTATTTATTAACGAAAATAAGCTGATTGGCTATACTGCCATAAAAGCTCATTGGTTAGACACTGGTGGCAAAGAACCATATTCAACAGACACAGTAGATGTATTTCAAGAGGGAACAATTTATCCAGGATTAAAATTATACAAAAAGGGAAAGTTGGTTGAGGATGTTTATAAATTAATTGTTGCAAACTCAAGAGTGCCAAAGGCAATTATTGGAGATCTAAACGCACAATTGAACGGTGTAAAAGCTGGTGCAAGGGCCTTACAAAGAATAGTAAATAAATATGGATTTGAAACCTTTGAGCAATCAGTCATCAAAATTTACGAATACGGTGAAAAACTTGTGCGTAAAACAATTTCTAAAATTCCGGATGGAGAATATTCTGGATGGGGGCAAATGGATAGTAATGGTGTTGATGAGGGTGTCGTAAAATTCAAAATAAAAATTAATGTTAATGGATCTGATTTAGAATTAGATTTTTCAGAAGCTCCTGTTCAACAAAATGGACCTATCAACTGTCCTCTTCCCTCAACGGTCTCAAAAGCTCGTGTTGCTTTTAGTATGATGGCAGGTAATGGAGAGCAACCAAATGAAGGTTTTTTTAGACCACTAATAATTAAAACTAAGCAAGGTACGATGTTTGATCCAGTCTCTCCTGCTCCTTGTTTTTTAAATGGATGGGCAGGCCTTCAAGTAATTGAAATAATTTATAAAATTCTCTCTGAGAAAATTCCAAATGTTTTTCCTGCTTCTAGTGGAGGATGTTTAGCAGCTGCTGTATGGTGGGGAAAAAGAGAAAATAATAATGAACCATGGGCAGACGGATCACCTCATCCTATAGGTCAGGGAGCTTTTAATGGAGGAGATGGGATTACATCTATGCATCATAATTCTGCAGGGACTAGAATTTCACCAACAGAAATTTGGGAAAGTAGAAATCCTTGGTTGGTAAACAAAATTGAGTTAGCAAAAGACTCATGTGGTGCTGGAAAATATAGAGGTGGATTAGGATTAAATCTTGAGTTTGAAATGTTAGAAGAGACATATGTAACAACAGTTGTTGAAAGAACAAATTTTCCTCCTTGGGGAGTAAATAATGGTAAAGCCGCTAGATCAAATAATGTTATTTTAAATACTAAAAATGGCAAACTAAATGTCCCTAAAAAAACAGGATTAAAATTAAACAAGGGGGAAAGTATTATATTCAAAACGGGTGGCGGAGGTGGTTATGGCGACCCAATTGAAAGATCTAATAAAAAAATTCTTAATGATTTGAAGCAAGAGTACATATCAAAAGAGTATGTGGAAAAACATTATCCACAGTTTAAAAGTTAAAAGAAAAGACAAAAGAATAAGCAAAAGCATTAAATCTTAATAAAAAACGACATTGTTAAAATGTTTTATTCATGGTAGCGTTACCATTATGAAATTTTCTGGAGGAAAAATGAGAATATTTAACATTAATATATTATCTCTTTTAGTAACCTCTTTATTTAGTTTGAGCCTCATGGCTGGAGGCACTCTTAGATTAGATGAAGTTGCTATTGGAGAGGCAGATCCTGCGAAAGCTACTGATTTTGCAGATGGCATCATAATGGAAAATGTTTATGATGCACTTGTTACAGAACCTCAAGGTGGAGGTCCAGTTGTTGGAAAGCTTGCCAAGGACTGGGAAGTAAGCAATGATGGAACAACAATCACTTTCCACTTACATGAAGGTGTAAAATTCCATAGTGGTAATGACTTTACAGCTGATGATGTAGTTTATTCATACGAAAGATTAATGGGACTTAAGCTTGGTTGGTCTTATCTTTTTGATGGATGGGTAAAAGGTATTAAAAAAATAGATAGCCATAAAGTTCAGTTTGATTTGAATGAGCCTTATGCACCTTTTATGTCTTCATTAGTTCGTTTTTATATTGTTGATTCTGCAACTTTAAAAGCAAATGAAACAGATGGAGATATGGGGCAAGCATATCTTTCAGCTAATTCAGCAGGAACAGGTGCATATTCTATAACCGCACATGATCCAAATGTTGAAACTAGAATGGCAAAACATAATAAATACTTTTTAGGAATTGCTGAAATGGCGCCTAACGAAGTAATATTAAAATACAATCTAGATGCTCCAACTGTAAGAACTTTAATTGCAAATGATGAGCATGATATTAGTAGTAACTGGCTTCCAACTGATGTTAAAGCTGCTATTGCTGACTCAGGTGACAAACTAGCAAAAGTAGTAAGTGCTGGTGGATGGTATTTCAAGATTAATACTACTAGAGCTCCTCTTGATGATGTTAATTGCAGAAAAGCACTTGCTTATGCTCTTGATTACGATTCACTTGTTGGCACTTTTCAAGTAACTGATGATATTGCGGCTGGACAAAAGGCTAGAGGTCCTATTCCACAAGGTATGATCGGATACTCAGAAGATGTACCATTGGTGGAATACAATCTTGATAAAGCTAGAGATTATCTCTCAAAGTGTAAGTACAGTGGTGGAGATCTCGATGTTACTATAAATTGGATTGCAGAAGTTCCATTTGAAGAGTCATGGGCATTAATTCTTCAACAAGGTGCAATGACTATTGGTTATAATGCAACTGTTGAGACTTTGCCTTGGGCGGTGTTCTCTGAGAATGTAACTAAGCCTGAGACTACTCCAAATATTAGTATCGTTGCAGTTCAAGCGCAAACACCTGACCCTGATGGATTAATTTACAATATGTATCATTCAGCAGCGGCAGGCACTTGGCAATCTGCAGAATGGGTTCAGGATGATAAAATAGATGCTATGTTAAACGCTGGCAGAACAACAATAGACGCTCAAAAAAGAGTGGAAATTTATGAAGACTTCCAACAAGCTATTGTTGATATGCAGCCAGATCTATTTATCAGTGATCTAGTTACTGTCTATGCAATGAGAGATGAAATTAAAGCGCCAACGCTGGAAAATTCAGCTGAATATGGATTTTCAACAATGGCTCAAAATTTCTCTTTCAGGTTGATGGAAGTACCAAACTAAAATTATTTTATTAAACCACCCTAAAATTAGGGTGGTTTAATTTTTTTACATTGAACATCAAATTATATTTATTTCAGAGGCTTTACAGTGCAGCGATTGTACTGATTGGAGTTTCTATTTTAATTTTTATAATTGCTAGAATCATTCCAGGTGATCCAGCAAGAATGGCGTTGGGACCCACTGCTACTCAGGAAATGGTAGAGCAATACAGAGACAAACTACATTTAAATGACCCTATCCATGTGCAATATTGGTTTTTCATAAAAGGAATAACTGAAGGTGATTTAGGTGAGTCTGTATATACTAAAAGAAATGTGACAACAGATGTTTCAACTTATTTTCCTGCAACACTAGAATTAATTATTTTTGCAGCATTAATAATGGTATGTGTTGGTGTTCCACTAGGAATTTTAGCAGGACGATACAAAGATAAATCAATTGATAATATATCAAGATTAATATCTCTATTGGGAGTGGTTACACCAAGTTTTGTGTGGGCAGTTTTCCTAATGATTATTTTTGCATTTTATCTGGATATTCTACCTGTAGCGGGAAGATTATCACAAGATACTGTTGCTCCAGATAAAATTACAGGTCTAATTATAATTGATAGTATAATCAGAGGACAATTTGATGTAACTATTGATGCATTAAAGCATATTATTCTTCCAGCATTAGCGTTGTCTTTGAGTGCTTTAGGACAAGCTTCTAGATTAACTCGATCAAATATTACAGAAGTTTACGATAAACAATATATCGAAATGGCAAGAGCGTATGGGTATAATGAATTTAAAATTGCAACTAAGTATGCTCTTAAACCTGCAATGATACCAACCCTAACAATATTAGGTTTAGACTTTGCAGCGATGCTAGGTAATGCTTTTCTGGTTGAGTTTGTTTTTGCATGGCCTGGCATAGCAAAATATGGAGTGCAGGCAATTTTGTATAAAGATCTTAATGCTATTACTGCTACAACTATGATTATTGCAACTTTTTTTGTCATTACAAACTTAATTGTTGATCTTGTTGTTGCTTACTTAAATCCTAAAATTAGATTAAGCGGAAAATGATGAAGATATTTAAATCGAGAGGATGGTATAAGTTTTCTAAAAACCCTTTATCAGTTATTGGATTATTAATTGTATCAATAATAGTTTTAATGGCAATTTTTGCCAATTATTTAACTCCTTTTCCTGAACATGCTGGACCTTTTGTTGATATTCCAAACAAAATCAAACCGCCATCTTCAACATATTTTTTTGGAACAGATAAAATTGGAAGGGATACCTTTTCTAGAATAATTTTTGGATATCGAACTTCTCTTTACCTAGGTGTAATTGTTCTTTGTATTGCTGTGCCAATTGGGACTAGTTTAGGATTAGTCGCAGGTTATTTTGGTGGCAAAATTGATGCCATCATTATGAGAATTACTGATATATTTTTATCAATACCTCCTCTTGTTTTGGCGCTTTCTATAATGGCATTTCTTAAACCAACTCTAACTAATGCTATGATCGCGGTATCAATGATGTGGTGGCCTTGGTACACACGTTTAATATATAATTTAACAAGATCTCTTAAAAATGAAGGTTTTGTAATCTCATCAAAAATAGTAGGTGCTTCACATTTTCATATAATATTTAGAGAAATATTACCTAACTGTAGTGCATCTCTTATTACCAAAATTACTTTGGACATGGGTTTTGTAATATTAATTGGATCCTCATTAAGTTTTCTTGGCCTAGGTGTTCAACCACCAACACCTGACTTGGGCACAATGGTATCTCAAGGGTCAAAATATTTACCAGATATTTGGTGGCTATCTGTTTTCCCTGGTTTGGCAATATTAGTTATCGTGTTAGGATTTAATTTACTAGGCGATGGTTTAAAAGATTTATTTGATGTGGAAATATGACATTATTATCAATTAGAAATTTAGAGGTACAATTCAAACACTATGAGGGAGTCACTACAGCCCTTAAAAAAATATCTTTAGATATTAAAGAAGGTGAAAAAGTAGCTTTAGTAGGTGAGTCCGGATCAGGAAAATCGGTCACAGCAAGAATGATATTGGGTCTTTTATCAAATTCAAATATCAAAAAAAATGGTGAGATTTTTTTTGAAAATATTGATTTATTAAAAGAAAGCAGCTCACAAATAAAACAAATTAGAGGAAATAAAATTTCAATGATTTTTCAGGATCCAGTTTCTTCTCTCAACCCATATTTCACTGTCCATAAACAAATGCTTCAAGCTCTTGAAAATCATACTAAAGATTATGATAAAAATACTATTGAAAAATACTTTGTAGATCTTCTCAAAGATGTAAAAATTGAAGACCCAGAGCGGGTTCTTAATTCCTACGCATTTCAGCTTAGTGGTGGAATGGCACAGAGAGTCATGATTAGTATGGCGTTGATAAATAATCCAAAATTAATTTTAGCTGATGAACCTACAACTGCACTGGATGTAACCGTACAAAAAAAAGTTTTATCAATAATGAAAGATGTAATTAGTCGAAAAAAAATGTCCATGCTTCTCATAAGCCATAACCTAGGTGTAGTTAGAGAATTTGCAGATAAGATATATGTTATTTATCAAGGAACAATTTTAGAGGAAGGATCTACTGAAAAAATATTTAATTCACCAGGTCATATTTATACGCAAACATTGTTACAAGCCATTCCTAAAATTTACGAGCAACTAATTAATGCCAAGCTTAAAAGACATCAAAACACAGATTAATTCTGTTGGTTCTACTAGAAAAATTACCTCTGCAATGAAAATGGTTGCTGCAAGTAAACTTCGTAGATCACAAGAAAAAGCTGAAGCTGCTAGACCATACTCTTCTCGCTTAGAAGAAATGTTAGCATCATTAGCTTCTTCTGCAGCTTCGGGAGAGGGAATAATTAAACTCCTTACTGGAACAGGAAATGATCAAAATTATGTTGTTGTGCCTGTTAGTGCTGACAGAGGTTTATGTGGTGGTTTTAATAGTAGCATCAACAAAGAGACTTTTCGACTAGTAAAATCTCTTGAAGATGATGGTAAAAATGTTCAACTCATGCCTGTCGGAAAAAAGAGTAGAGATTTTTTCAACCGTGTAATGAAAGATAAAATTCTTGATAGCCTTGCTGATTTAAATGTTTCAGTAAATGGATATGATGCTGCATTGCAAGTATCAAATAAACTGCAAGAATTATACTTTGATGGTAAATTTGATAAATGTATCATTGTATTCAACAAATTTAAATCAGCTATTTCACAAGAGGTTACAAAACAACAGCTTATTCCACTAGATGTATCTGACTCATCTAAAGAAGAGAATGTTGACGATAGTGCTGCAAAAGCAATTTATGATTACGAACCTGATGAAGAAACAATTTTGAAAGACTTACTTCCAAAAAATGTTTCTATTCAGATTTTTAAAGTCTTACTAGAAAGTGATGCGGGTGAGCACGGTGCAAGAATGGCTGCCATGGATAATGCTACGCGTAATGCTGGTGAGATGATTGATAGTTTAACATTAAAATATAACAGAACGCGTCAAGCGTTTATAACTAAAGAATTAATTGAAATTATTTCTGGAGCTGAATCAATTTAAAAGGGGGATATATGGCTAATAATTTAACTGGAAAAATATCACAAGTTCTTGGAGCTGTTGTGGATGTAGAGTTCGATGGTGAACTTCCTGCAATCATGAATGCTTTGGAAGTTGAAAATAATGGAACAAGATTAATGCTAGAGGTTGCTCAGCATTTAGGTGAAAATGCAGTTCGTACAATTGCAATGGATACCACTGATGGATTAGTAAGAGGTCAAACAGCGACTGATACAGGTGCCCCCATTTCTATGCCTGTAGGTCCAGAAACACTCGGCCGTATTATGAACGTTGTTGGAGAGCCTGTTGATGAAAGAGGTGACATTGGAACAACAAAAACTTATCCTATTCACAGACCTGCCCCTGAGTTTGTTGACCAGTCTACAGAAACAGAAGTTCTAGTAACTGGAATTAAAGTTGTTGATCTATTAGCTCCCTATGCCCGAGGTGGTAAGATTGGATTATTTGGTGGAGCTGGTGTTGGTAAAACAGTTTTGATTATGGAATTAATCAACAACATTGCAAAGGCGCACGGTGGTTATTCTGTGTTTGCTGGTGTTGGTGAAAGAACTCGTGAAGGTAATGATCTATACCACGAAATGATCGAATCAGGCATTATTGATCTTAAAGGCAAAGACTCCAAAGTTGCCCTCGTGTATGGTCAAATGAATGAGCCTCCTGGAGCAAGAGCAAGAGTGGCACTATCAGGTTTAACACAGGCAGAATATTTTAGAGATGAAGAAGGACAAGACGTGTTATTCTTCGTTGATAATATTTTTAGATTTACACAAGCAGGATCTGAGGTTTCGGCCCTCCTAGGACGTATTCCATCTGCCGTTGGTTATCAGCCAACACTTGCAACTGATATGGGCGCATTACAAGAGCGTATCACGACTACTAAAAAAGGATCTATTACATCAGTTCAGGCTATTTATGTTCCTGCAGATGACTTAACAGACCCTGCTCCTGCAACATCTTTCTCTCACTTAGATGCAACTACAGTTTTGAATAGAGCAATTTCTGAGAAAGGTATTTATCCTGCAGTTGATCCACTTGACTCAACATCAAGAATTCTAGACCCACAAGTTGTGGGTGATGATCACTATAGAGTTGCAAGAGAAGTGCAAAGAGTTCTTCAAACTTATAAAAGTCTGCAAGACATTATTGCAATTTTAGGTATGGATGAATTATCAGAAGAAGATAAGCTTACTGTTGCTAGAGCAAGAAAGATAGAGAAGTTTTTAAGTCAGCCTTTCTTTGTTGCAGAGGTATTCACTGGTTCTCCAGGAAAATATGTAGATCTTGAAGATACAATTAAAAGCTTTGATGGTTTAGTAAAAGGTGAGTATGATCACATGCCAGAAGCAGCATTTTATATGGTTGGTGGCATTGATGAAGCAATAGAAAAGGCTAAAAAATTAGAAGCTGAAGCTGCATAATGGCAACAATTTCTTTTGATTTAGTTTCACCTGAGAATCTTATTTTTAATGATGAGGTTGGGATGATTATTGTTCCAGGAAAGGATGGCGATTTTGGTGTTCTTCCTGGACACAGCAAAGTAATGTCTTCATTAAGACCAGGAAGAGTAATGGTGTATGGGGAAGGTAAAAACTTATTAAAGTCCTTTTTTGTATCCGGTGGGTTTGCTGAAGTTAACCCAGAAAAGTGTATTGTTCTTGCAGAGAGTGTTGATGAGGTTAATGCTCTTGATAAATCTTCTATTGAAAAAGAAATTCAGGAATTAAGTGGTCAAGAAAACGATATGGCTAAAGAGCAATTAGGAATAGCCAAAGCAAAAATCGATGCAATTGATTCTAATTTTTACGAAAAAGTTTAATTGAATTAGGCGCTACCACCCTCGATAAAATTAAAATCAATATAATTATTTTTTGCACAAAACTCTCCATTTAATTTTTTAATAAGCAACTCAGCAGCTTGCAAGCCAACATTTTTGTGATCTAAATCTATTGATGTGATTGATGGATTAACATCAAATATTTCAGGAATAGTTCCACTAAAAGTAACTAAACTTATATCCTTCTTAATTCTTATATCATTTTTTTTACAAAAAATATGAGCATCTAACGCAAACAAATCATCTGCATAAACTACAACTTCAATATTTTTTTTTGAAAAATATATATTTTTAATAGAGTCAGCTCCAGGACTTTGATTACTCTCAATGAGCTGATCTTTTTCTTTTTCTTTATAGTTTATACATTCACTTAATTTTAAATTATTCATTTTTAGAGTTTTAATAAACCCATTATAAATTAAAGTTGTGTGAAGGGATTTTGACTCCAGGCTTGTTCCAACAAATGCAATCTTCTTGTAATTATTTCTAATTAAATATTCTGCCATTGCAGATCCAGCTTCTTGATAGTTAAAACCAACAAATGAATCTATGGGATTGCTTGTTGCAGTTTCAACTACAGAAACTCTAGAGTCTTTCAATATTGATCTTACTTTTCTAGTTGTGATATTACCTACAATAATTATACCTTTAGGATTCCATTTTAAAATATTATCAACCATCTTTTCTTCACTTGTAAAACCATCATTGCTTAATAAAAAATTTTGGAAACCCTCTTTTTGTAAAACTCTGTTTATACTTCTCATATAATGAATTGCTGCAAATCTTAAATAAGGAATATAGATTGGAATAATATTTGTATTTCTTGAAGCCAATGATGAAGCTATTGGATTTGGACTATAAGATAAATTTTTTGCAGCTTCACTTATGCGTCGTTGTAACTTTGGTGAAACTAACGCATTATTTTTAAAAAATCTAGAGACACTCATTGTCCCTACATTTGCAAGCTTAGCAACATCAATAATGGTGGGATTTTTTTTATTCATTATTTATTATTCTTAATTCTTTTGAAAAACTTGTAAGAATCTGTGGGTCATTGTCTGTTATGACTACATCATCTTCTATTCTAATGCCAAATTTACCAGGGATATACAGCCCAGGTTCTACAGTGATGATCATACCTTTTTCCAAAGATGCTTTATTTCCTCTGACAATATATGGATCTTCATGCACATCAAGACCAAGACCATGCCCAGTTTTATGAACTATAAATTCTTTAAACTTACCATTCTCTAGGACAAGTGTTGTCTCATTATCAACATCATGCATTGTTTTGGGTATTATGGAATTTTTAATACCAACCTTATTAGCATCTAAAACATTATGATATGCCTCTCTTTGATACTCATCAGCTTCTATAATAAAAAATGTCCGTGTAATGTCGGCGTTAAAACCTTCATATGTAGCACCAAAATCAAACAAGAGCGTATCTCCTTTTTTAATAATATTGTTTTCAGAGGAATGACCATGAGGAAGTGCAGAATTTGCCCCGGTTAAAACAATAGGGTCAAATGATAATCCTTTGCCACCATTTTTGTATAATGCCTGAATAAGAAAATTTTTTATTTCTATCTCACTCATACCAGTTTTTATATATTGAAGAGTTTGTTCTAAAGACTTTTCTGATATTTCAATTGCTTTTTTTAAACACTGTATTTCTTTCTCATCTTTATTTAATCTTATTGATGAAATCTCTTTATGAGCATTAATCAATTTTATAGATTTAAA
>CACIRR010000025.1 GCA_902589095.1 uncultured Alphaproteobacteria bacterium
CTTCAGATTATTATGATGATCTGAAATTAGATAATGCAATTTTACAAGCTCAGACAGACTCTTATAGAAGAATTAGAAATACCTTTAGATATATAATTGGTAACCTTGATGGTTTTGATAATAGCGAAAAAATTGATGAGAGTGAGTTTCCTGATTTAGAAAAATATATTCTTCACCGATTATGGGAAACTGATGTAGTTATTACTGACTGTGTAAAAAACTTTAACTTTCATCTAATGTTTACAACTTTACTTAATTTTTGTTCTAATGATCTTTCATCATTCTATTTTGATATTAGAAAAGATGTTATTTACTGTGATGGAGATAAATCTAAAACAAGAAGGTCAGCAAGAACTCTTTTAGAGATAATCTTTAATTATTTAGTTCGATGGCTAGCCCCTTCATTATCGTTTACAACTGAAGAAGCCTGGAAGGCCATGGGAAATCAAACAAGTATTCATTTAGAGGATTTTTTACATACTCCAGAAAAATATGAAAATTTAAAAATTAATGAAAATTGGAAAATTATAAAACAAATTAGAAAAGTTATAACAGGTGCCCTAGAAATAAAGAGAGCTGAAAAATTAATTGGTTCTAGTTTAGAGGCGCATGTTGATATTTATGTTGAGAGTAAAACATTAGAAAAAATTAAAAACTATCCCTTGGATGAGATTAGTATTACTTCATCATTTTCATTGCATGTCCTAACTAATGATTCTCAAGGTTTTTCTTTAGAAGATGTTGCTGATGTTAAAATTGCTGTTTCAAAAACAAACGGCCAAAAGTGTCAAAGATGTTGGAAATATAAAGAACAGCTAATACGTAATGAAATATGTGAGCGTTGCGATAATGCCATTGCATGAGTTAAAAAATTTGCGAACAATTTTAATTTTTGTATTTTTAATATTGGTTGATTTATATTCCAAATATTTGGTTTTTAACAATATTGACTTGTATCAATTTATTAAAATAACTCCTTTTTTTGATATTACACACATTCATAATTTTGGAGTTTCTTTTGGATTATTTTCTGGAACAATTTCACCTCTATATTTAATCATAATTGGTCTATTGGTTGTTTCTTTTATTATTTTTCTTTTAGTAAATGCTCAAGACAAATTAGAGCAGTGGGGATTATTTATTATAATATGCGGAGCGTTAGCAAATATCATTGATAGATTTATTAATGGCTATGTAATAGATTTCATTTACTTACATATAAATCAATATTATTGGCCTGCATTTAATTTTGCTGATATTTATATCTCAATTGGTATAATAATGATATTATTCAACCTCTTGAGAAAAATAAAGAAACAATAAATGAAAAACATACTAATTATAGTTCTATTCTCTTCATTATTTACGGTCTCATGCTCTAAAGTTAGAGAGAGTGCAGGAGTAAACAGAAAAAGTATAGATGAATTTTCTGTAATTGAACATTCTCCACTTATTATCCCTCCAGATTTTAATCTCTTACCACCAAATCAATTAGAAGAGAAAAATCTAGAAAATGAAGAAAGCGAATTAGCAAAAGAGATACTCTTTGGTTTGGAAGATGATACAAAGACTAACAACTTAGAATTATCAACTATGGAAAATATCTTGAACCAAAGTAAAGCCAGTGGAATAGATAATAGTATAAGGGATGAGATTGATGAACGGTTTGCATCTGAAAAAAAATCAACCTCTAAATCTTGGGACGATGAAATGGAGATACTAGATTCTATAGCTGAGTCAGAAAGATTAAGAAATGAGCTTATGAACGAAGAGCTTAAATCAAATGAAGTAATCCCAACAGTAAAAGTAAAAGATAAAATCAAGAAAAAGAAAAGATTTTTCTTTTTTTAATTTAATGAAAATAAATTTTACAAATATAAATTTTGAGGATGAGGTTCAGCACGACATCAATATTAATGATCTTAATTTTAAAATAAAAAATGTTTGCAATAATCTTCCTGCATTAAATATCGCAAAGAATTCTGAATTATTAAATCTAACCATAGAAAAGACTGAGTCATTCAAGCAAGATAAAAAAAAATTTGTAGTTTTTGGAACTGGAGGATCCAATCTTGGTGCTAGAGCTCTTATAAATATATTAGTTGATCAACCAGATAATATATTATTTTTTGATAATATTGATCCATTGTTTTTTCAAAGTCAAATTCTCAAATTGGATTTTGCAACAACCGGATTTATAGTAATTTCAAAATCAGGTACTACACCTGAAACTCTATCTCAACTAGGAGCTGTAGTGAATATTGCTAATGAAAAAAATATTTTAAATATTTTGTATAACAATATGATGGTTATTACTGAATTTAAAGACTCTGCATTATTCAATATTGCTAAAAAAAATAATTGTCTTCTTTTAGAACATCAAGATGATATTGGAGGCCGTTATTCTGTGTTTTCTAATGTGGGTATGGTTCCAGCAATTATCGCAGGATTAAATGTTAAAAAAATACATGAGGGTGTAGTTAAACTTTTGAATAAAAATGATTTTAATAATGCTTTTAAGTTTGCTCAAATGTTTAAGTATTCAGTTTCGAATAATTATTCTTCCAGTGTTTTAATGACTTATTCTGATGGACTTAATTATTTTGGAAAATGGTATCTACAATTATGGGCAGAAAGTATTGGAAAACAGAATAGAGGAGTTACTGCTTTGCATGCTACTGGGACCACTGATCAACATAGCCAACTCCAATTATATTTAGATGGACCAAAAGATAAATTTTTTACTATCATAAAAAGTAATTACAAAAACAAAGGCTTGCTAATTGATTCACAATTAATGAAAGATGAATCTGTTGATTATTTAGTGAATAAAAAAATGGGAGATTTGATGCATGCTGAACAAGATGCTACGATCGATACTTTTAAACTTAATGGGTTTAAGTTCCGAGAAATATCTATTGAAAAAATAGATGAAGAAAACATTGGCATGTTGATGGCAAACAGCATTATTGAAACAATTGCTGCTTGTATATATTTTGATGTAGATCCTTTTGATCAACCAGCTGTAGAACAAGGTAAAGTATTAACAAAAAAATATTTAAGTTAATTTAAAAATAATAATTTAGTTTTTCCGTATATTTTTTCTTTCCAAACAACTAGACCTTCTGGAATTTTAATTTGTTGATTCTTTTCAACTTCAATAACAATAACAGTATCATTTAGTTTAATTTTATTTTTTATAATTTTAAATAAAATTTGATTTATATTTTCTTTATTATACGGAGGATCAATAAAAATTATTGATGGCTCTACATCGAACTTTCTTTCAATTCCAATTTCTGCCTTTTTAAATATAATTTCATATTCATTAAGTTTACAAATTTTATCACAATTACGTTTTAAGATCTTAAAAACACTTTCATCATCTTCAATAAAATATGATTTTTTTATTCCTCTTGAAACTGCCTCTAATCCAATTAAACCCGAACCAGCAAAGATATCAATTATCGATTTATCTTTATAAATATTTATTGAATGTTGCATGGAATAGCTTTCTAATATTGAAAAAATTGCTTCTCTTTTAAGAGCAGATGTCGGTCGCACCATTTTGCTTGGAACTTCTATCTTCGTTCTTTTATATTTTCCTGCAATAATGTTAGGCATTTGTTTTAATATTTATTTCTTCTATTTGTCCTTCTTTTAAATGCCCTAACTTGTAGGGCCCGAATTGGATTCTTATTAATTTTACAATGTGCCATGAGAAATGTTTACAAATATTTCTTATCTCTCTATTTTTTCCCTCTTTGAGTTTTGCAATTAACCAAGTAAAATTTTTGTTGGACTTATCAATTTTAATTTTTATTTTTTTGTAAAAAATTCCATCTATTTTTATACCATTATTAATTTGTTCTAAATTTTTTACATCAATTTGACCTCTAATACACACTCTGTAAATTCTTTCGTAACCTTTAGCTGGAAGTTCTAATTTTCTCGCAAAATCTCCATTATTAGTTAATAAAAGAAGTCCCTCGCTCATAAAATCTAATCGCCCTATACTAATTGTTCTTGGGAGGTTTTTTGGTATTAAATCAAAAATTTTTTTTCTATTATGCTCGTCTTTTGTTGAACATATATATTTTATTGGTTTGTATATTTTCCATAACTTGATTGTTTGATTTAATTTAATAATTTTTTTTCCAACAGTAATTTTATCTTTTTCAGTCACTGTATCACTTGGGTGCACACATAATTGATCATTTATTTTTACTAATCTATCTTCAATGAGTTTTTCAGCATCTCGTCTGGAACAATAACCGGCATTAGCTATATATTTTGCTATTCTAATTTTACTTTGCATAAGAAACAAAATCTTCAATTATTGCTGAGTCAGCACTTGTAATTAAAAATTCAGGATGCCATTGGAGCCCAATACACCAAGGATGATTAATATGCTCTATTCCTTCGATTATGCCATCTGGAGCTATTGCACACGATACAAAATCCTTACCAAGTTTATTTACCGATTGATGATGAGCGCTGTTAACTTCTATATTTTCACTACTTATAATTTTATAAAGCTTTGAGCTTTTTATAATTTGTATTTTATGACTAACCTCATTACGTGGATTTTCTTGTTCATGAGAAATAGAAGTTTGAATTGAATTATTAATATCTTGAATTAAATTTCCACCACATGCAACATTCATTAGCTGTTGACCGCCACAAATCCCCAGAATAGGTTTTGTTGTTTCAAGAAATTTTTGAAAAATATCTATTTCAAATTTAGTTCTTTTGTCCTTAATATTTCGTGAACCACTATCATTTTCTGCATATAGTTCTGGATTAATATCAAAGTTGCCTCCTGTAATAACTAACCCATCTAAGATTTTGAGTAGAGAGTTATTAATTGTGGTCTCATGAAATAAAGGAAAAGGAATGGCGCCATATTTATATAAACATGATAAGTAATTTTCTCGAATTGCATACCAGGGAAATTTAGAGTATCCACCGTTATTTTCAAAATCTAGAGTAATCCCTATGATTGGACTTTTCATAGAATGATAATATAATTTTATTTTAATTTTTACTATCATGAACATAAATTTTTTTATGAACGAAGCTATTAATCAAGCTCAGCTTGCTTTTAAAAAAGATGAAGTACCTGTTGGAGGAATATTAGTTGATATTGTAACAAATGAAATTATTGCGAAAAGCTTTAACAGGGTTAATGAAGAAAAAAATGCTATTTATCACTGTGAGATAAACTTGATTATAAATGCATGTAAAAAATTATCATCCAAATATCTGAATAACTTGGCTATGTTCGTTACGTTGGAACCTTGTTTAATGTGTGCATCAGCAATCAAAGAAGCGCATATAAAAAAACTATACTTTGGTGCATATGATGAAAAAAAAGGAGGAATAGAAACAAATAAATTATTTTCAAACGCAAAACATACTTTTAAAACTGAAGTGTATGGTGGTATTATGGAAAAAGAATGCAATGCTTTACTTAAAGAATTTTTTAAAACAATACGATAATGAATGTAAAATTTAATATTCCTGAATACGGTGTCACACAAATTAATAAAGCACTTAAGGAGGTTATAGAAGATAATTTTAGTTATGTTCGAGTAAAAGGTGAGATATCAGAAATACGAGAGGCCACAAAAGGTCAAATTTACATTACTCTTAAAGATGAAACATCAATTCTGAGTGCTGTTGTGTGGGAGCAAAAAAAAAGATCACTTACGTTTGAGCCTGAGATTGGAATGGAAGTAATTTTAACGGGAAGAATTACAACTTGGTCAAAATTTAAAACTACTTATCAGCTAGATGTTGATAAAATTGAAATAGCAGGAGAAGGAGCATTATTAAAAATAATAGAAGAAAGAAAAAAAAGACTTATTGAAAAAGGGTATTTTGATAATGAAAATAAAAAGCAAATTCCTTATCTTCCATCAAGAATAGGGGTGATTACTTCTCCAACTGGATCGGTCATTCATGATATTATTAATAGAATTTCTGATCGATTTAAAACCCATTTGGATTTATGGCCTGTTGCAGTTCAAGGTGCTGAGGCATCTAATAATATCATTGACGCAATTAATGGATTTAATGAATTTTCAAAGGATAAACCTGAAGTAATTATTATTGCTCGAGGAGGGGGTAGTACTGAAGATCTAATGGCTTTTAATGACGAAAAATTAGCAGAAATTGTTTTTAAATCTAACATACCGATTATTTCGGCGATTGGTCACGAAACGGACACAACTATTATTGATTTTGTGTCAGATTTAAGGGCATCAACCCCAACTGCAGCTGCTGAGTTAGTTGTTCCTGTTCGTTCTGAACTTGTTAGCACTGTTGAAGTTTTGACTCAAAGATTAAATTATAGCATTGAAAATCATTTACGACAAAATTTAACAAATATTCAAAAATTAATTTCTTATCTTAAAACCCCTGCCGAGATAATTGATTCATTTAAAAATCAATTAGCTTTTTTGAGTACTAGTTTTAGTAGAATTATCAAAAACAATTTTCAAATAGCAGTTAAAGACCTGTATTTGTTATCCAATAACTTGAAAATCTCCAATGACTTATTAAAATTCAATAAATCAAATCTTAAAACGCGCTCACAAAATTTAGAAATATTAGTTAAAAAAGAATTTAAAATAAGTATAGAAAAATATCAAAATTTTATAAGATTGCTTGAAACAAATTCAATCCATTCAAATTTAAATAAGGGTTATTCTATATTATCAAAAGATAAAAAAATAATAAATGACTCAAAGTTAATCAAGGATAATGATATGCTCAGCGCTACACTAAAAGACAGAACAATTAAAATAAAAATTAAAAAAATTAATTAAATCTTTTGTGTTGCCAAAACCAATTTTCTGGGTTTTCTCTAATCCATCGTTCTACAATAGAGTTTATTTCTAGCATTTTTGCATTATCACTAATACTATCTTCATTATGATCAAGAGGGTTTTCAAATGTTATTTCTAGAGTATTGTTAGGTAAACGTATATTTTTCATGGGAATAATTTTTAAATTATATTTTCGAGCTATTTTTAAAAAACCAGTTTGTGTTTTTACGTCTTTGCCAAAAAAATTTATTAGGGTTCCAGCTGAGTCTTTTTGATCAACTAGTAAAAATATATTTTTTTTATGTATTACTCCTTCTAAAATTTCTTTTGCACTTTTTTTCCCTTTTGGAGTGTAAAAACTGTTGTTTGTTTTTAGTGCATTGGTTCTTTTTTTCAAAATATAATTATCAAAAAAATTGTTATTAATATGTCTGTAAATAGCCCCAACATTGAAACCATATTTATCTAATATGGGAACACAAATTTCCCAATTTCCTGAGTGAATACCAAAAAAAATTACTGGTTCATTGGTTCTTTTAATAATTGCAAGTTTATCTAAACCTAGAATTTTAATTTTATCTTTATCATCTACAATTTTGTTTAAATAACTTAGTTCATAGAGGTTTTTACCTAAATTTTTCCAACTATTATTTATAATATTATTAATTTGTTTATCGTTGAAATTTGTAAATACATGTTTGCAATTGTTTTTGGCTATTTTGTTATATTTAGAAAGTCTTCCTAATAACATAAAACTATAGCTAAAAATGTTAGAAGATATTTTTTTTGGAAAACAGCTAAGCAAAAAAAAGATTAATTTAAAAAGAAAAAATTCAATTAAGTATCTAAACGGAAGTAAAAATTTCATTAATTATCAATTTTACTTTCAATTAAATTAGTTAATATTTCTAATAATAATTTTTCATCATCAAACTGCACAAATCCATCTATAGTTTTTACAAGTGATCTAAACGATTTTGGTATTCTGACAATATCCTTTTTAGTCGTTACTAGAATTGATTTATGTTTATTTGCCATTTCTGCTAAATTAAGCAAATCATTTTCACTATAAATATGATGATCTGGATAACTGATTTGATCAACAATATTTGCTTTAACTAATTTTAATGAATTAAAAAATTTTTCTGGATATGCAATTCCAGCAAAAGCAGTGATCTTCTGTCCTTTTAACATTAAATCGTCTTCTTTTATTTTAAAGCTTGCTCCAATCATTGGTATATGTTTGGGAATTTTATTTTTAACAGACTCAGAAATTTCACCAATAGTAACTACTAAGTTAGTTCTAGATAGACCTCTTTTTATGCTTTCTCTTAAAGGTCCGGCAGGTATTACTCTTTTATTTCCAAATCCCTGTTCTCCATTAATAACCACAATTGAAAAATCTTTTTGAAGTGTTGGATTCTGGAAACCATCATCCATAACAATACAATTAGCTCCTTGTTCTTTTGCTAATTTAAATGATCTATTTCGGTCAAGACCAATCCAGGTAGGAGCTATTTCTGATAAAAGTAAAGGTTCATCCCCAACACTCTTGGGAGAGTGCCAATCTTTAACTAAAGTATTATTTTTTTCTAGACCACCATACCCTTTTGATACAAAATGTGGATTGTACCCAGCTTTTTTAAGCATATCTCCAATTTTGAGTGCCACAGGAGTTTTGCCTGCTCCACCAATAACAATATTCCCAACGCAGACTATGGGTAGACTCGCTTTTCTTTCTTTACTTACTAAGTTACGTATTTTTGTACCCAGTCTAAAAACTAAGGAGAGTGGATATAATGAATTTGATAGAAGGCTATCCTGATTATAATACCAAAATTTTGGCGCTTTAAGCATTTTTTTCCAATCTATTATTTAATAATTCTAACAATTTATTCTCTTGAAAGAAAACAGTATTTGAAAAAGTAAGGGCATTTTTTTTAAAGTTCTCAAGTAAATTTTTGTTCTCAATTAAATTTATTACCTTTGTTTCAAATTCTTTGACTTCATTAACCATTATACAAGCATCTTTTTCTACCATGTCTTCATATAGATTTTGCCAATTAAAGACATTAGGTCCAGTAATAATTGCACAGTTTGCGGTAGCAGCTTCAATTGGATTATGCCCTCCTTTTTTTAAGAGAGAACCTCCCAAAAAAACAATATCACTTATGTTAAAAAATTGCTCCATTTTACCAAAACTATCTAGTATTAAGAATCTACAATTTAAATTTTTAAATTTACTGTAATACTCAACATCAAGTTTTTTATCTTTAAGTAATTTATAAATCAGTTTTGATCTATTTGGATGTCTAGGTGCTATAATAAAGTTTACAATCTGATATTTTTTACTAATCTTTTCTAATGATGAAATAATTAAACCTTCTTCATGTTCGTGTGTACTAGCAATCATAATATTTAATTTTTCTGTCTTTTTTAGTTTTGAATAAGAGATATTTTTCTTAGTGAGCTTTAAGTTACCTAAATAACCAACACTAACATTAGTGAGTTTTGTTATCCGCTCTAAATCATTTTTACTTTGTGCGTAAATGGAAAAAAAGGTTTTTGTAATAAATTTATAATATGAAGAAAAGAATTTCCATTTTTTAAAAGACCTAGGAGAAATTCTTGCATTTAAAAAAATTGACGGAATTTTTTTTTCACGCAGTCTTACAATTGTGTTAGGCCAAATATCTGACTCAATCCAAACTACTAATTTAGGTTTCCAGAAATTTAAAAACTTATTAATCCAGGGAACAACATCAAAGGGAGCATATTGATGAATAATTTTTTCACCATAGTTTTTTAATGCATAATCAGCTGCAGTTTTAGTTGTTGTTGTAATAAGTAAATTGTAATTTTTATGGAAACTATTAATTAATAAATCGCAGGATTTAAATTCTCCAACACTTGAAGCATGAATCCAAATAACATCTTTTTCTAAAATTTTTTTAAAATTTGTATAACCAAATCTTTCTTTGTATCTATCAGTATCTTCTTTTTTTCTAATTAATCTTATATAAGTATTAAGATAAACAAGTGGCATTATGAGAAATGAGATAAACTTATAAAAATTATGCATTTATTTCTTTTTGAGCCATTTCTTCACAAATATTAATTTCATTTTCTAATTTAGTTTTCAACTCTTCTATTTCATTTTCATTACAGTTTTTTGGAACAAAAATTGAGTTTCCCCACACAAATGCACATTTTGCAAAAGGTTTTGTGACTAAGAATGAGTCCCATGAATTTAATTTTTTAAATTTGGAGGCAGCAAAACCAATAGGAATTATGGGTACCTGAGTTGTTTTTGCAATTTTGATAATTCCATCAGAAACTTTTTGATTTGGACCTCTTGGACCATCTGGGGTAATTCCGATGCATTTTGAATTTTTAAGTAGTTTAAATATTGGCTTAAGAGTAATTGATTTATCGTTTGAAGAGGTAGGAATATTATTTAACCCAAAATACTTACCAACTATTGCACCAAATCTTCCATCACTATGACCAGAAGCTAAAATATTTATTCTAGAATTAGACTTCCAACAAAAACTAATCATCATTAGTTGATTATGCCAAAAAGCTAGTATGAAAGGTTTATTATTTTTCCAATAAAAATTAGGAGATTGTATATTTTTTTCTAAAATTACAGAGGTTACTCTTACAAACTTTATATATAAAAAACATACTAAAGCTAAGAAATGTTGAACAATTAAGTTTTTAACAATTTTTTTTTTAATGCTCATTTGCATCTTCTTGCAATTGTAATTTTTTGTAAACTGCAGAATTTTTTAATAAAAATTCATGGCTTCCCTTACTCTCAATACTTCCTTTTTCTAGAGTAAAGATTACATCTGCATTTTGTATAGTGCTTAATCTATGTGCAATTATAATTGTAGTTTTATTTTTCATTAATTCATCTAGTGCTAATTGAATTTCTTTTTCTGTTAAATTATCTAAGGAAGATGTAGCCTCATCCATGATTAGTATAGGGGCATTTTTAATCAAGGCTCTAGCAATTGCAATTCTTTGTCTTTGTCCTCCCGATAGTTTAATACCACTTTCTCCAACAACCGTATTCAATTTGCCTGGTAATTGATTGGCAAATTTACTTACACCAGAAATTTCAGCAATATTTTCTATTTCCTTATCAGAGGAAGACATGTTTCCATACCTAATATTGTCCAAGATGCTCTCATTGAATAAAAGAGTTTCCTGGGTAATAAGAGAGATATTTTCTCTTAAGTCAAATAGGGATAATGATTTTATATCTTTTTGATCAATACTAATCTCACCACTATAATTATCATAAAATCTCAATAACAAATTAATTAAAGTCGACTTTCCGCTACCAGACAAACCAACAAAAGCTGCTTTTTCACCGCACTCTATTGATAAATTGATATTATTTAAAACCTTTTGTTCAATGTATGAAAAGTTTACATCATTAAATTTTATATTTCCTTTTAACTTGATATTTTTACTACTTTCATGCTTTTCTGATTTTTCTAGAGAGGTATCAAGTAGTGAAAAAATTCTTTCTGCACCCGCAAGACCTTCTTGAACGCTTATATTTAAATTACCTAGAGCCTTAACAGGTTGATATGCTAATAAAAGACTAACCAAAAAACTCATAAACTGACCTGTGGTCATACTCTCATTAAGAACAAAAACTCCTCCAGCATAAATGGATACGGCTACTGCTAAACTTCCAATAAATTCCATAAGAGGGCTTAGTCTGTTACTAACAAATGCTGAACGTATAAAAAACTTTTTAATAAAATTGATTGTAGCAAAAGCTCTTTTCTTCTCATATTCTTCTCTATTATAAGCTTTGACTTGACGAATACCTTTTATGCTTTCTGCCAAAACATTAGAAAATTTAGCAATTTCATTTTGTATTTCATATGTAATTTTTCTAATACTTTTACCAATTTTTTTTATTGGCCAAATTGCTAAAGGAAATGCAAAAAATGCAAAAAGGGTTAATGACCAACTTTGATAAAACATATTACCAAGTAAAAAAACTATAACTAAAATATCTTTAATAACTGCGGTTACAGATTTTACTATTGCTAATCTTAAATAGTAAGTATCATTGATTAACCTTGAAATTAAATTTCCAGATTTTGAGTCATTAAAATAATTTAAATTAAGATACATTAACTTTTCAAACATTTGTGTTTGAAGCTTTGCAATCACAGAGTGCGCAACCTTGCTCATTTGAAATGAATGAGTGTAGGTAGCTAAGCCTTTGCAAAGTGTTACTATGATTATTGCAATAGGAATTAAGAACAACATTTCTTTATTTCCTTTAATTAAAACCTCATCCAATGCTGGCTGAACTAACCATGCGTGTAAACCTGTTGCTCCAGCTGAAATAATCATCATAATTAGTGCAAAGAAAATTGTAAATTTGTGGCTTAACAAATAATTATTTATTAGACGCGAAATAACTGAATTTTTATTTACGTTAAGATTTTTCATTTTTTTAAAAACTAAGTAAATATAGGAATATCATAGCACCAAAAGCATTATTTTGGCGAAATATTTTTCCTGAGTTACTCTCCGATTTATGGTCCCATCTTAATAAATTAAAAAAAATAAAGATAATTATGACTAACAAAAAAAACATTGTAATCACTTCATTAGTCTTAAGAAAAGACAAATATGCAATAAGTAAAAACATTAGTGCGTAGCAAGCTAAAACTAAATACCTACCATTTTCCTGGAGCAAAACTGCTGTTGATTTTATTTTATTTTTTATATCATCCTTTAAGTCTTGAAATGCATAAATTGTATCATAACCTATAGTCCAAAATACACATGCTAGATAAAATATAAAAAATTCTTTAGTTATTGTTCCAAAAAATTCTATAGAACAGATAATAACTCCCCAGTTAAAAACTATACCTAAAAATAATTGAGGCCAGAAAGTTATTCTTTTCATAAATGGGTACATCACAATTAGAGGCGTGCAAACTAAACCAGCCAAAATAGTCTCAAATTTAAATTGTAATAAAATTAAAAGTCCAATTATTAAAAGTACAATTAAAAAAATGATCGCATGTAAATTTGAAATTTTTTTTGCAGCTATTGGTCTCTGTGCGGTTCGCTCAATTTTGGAGTCAATGTTTTGGTCTACTAAATCATTAATGATACATCCAGCACTTCTCATAATAACTGCCCCAAAAAAGAATAAGATATAATAAGGAATTAAATTGTGTTGTGGTAAATTAATGTAAGCAAGAGAAAACCAGCATGGCCATAATAATAGCATAAAACCAATAGGTTTGTTTAATCTGACTAATTCTAAATAATTATTTATTTTTTCAGGAAATATTTTATCCATCTTGATATAAAGATTATAGTAAAATTATTAATAAACTATTGTTATGCAAAAGTCTAAAACCCGATTGTTTATCGAAAAGCAAATTTCTCAAAACTTGATGATTTACATCAAAGAAAAGCAACTTCATTTTCTTAAAAATGTATTAAGAGTCAAATTAGATGATATTATCAGTATTTTTGATGGTAATTCTGGTGAATGGAATGCAAAAATTATTTCAATCTCAAAGGAAAAAATTGCTCTTAAAGTTCTAAAAAAAATAAAAGAGTTTGAGGCTCAACCAGATATTTGGCTCATATTTGCACCTATAAAACTTTTTCGATTAAATATAACTATACAAAAAGCTGTAGAATTAGGTGTGTCAAGATTTGTTCCATGCAAGACTGAATATTCTAATTTTGAAAAATTAAATTATAAAAATCTAGAATTAAATGCTATCGAAGCCTCTCAGCAATGTGAGAGACTAGATGTCCCAAAAATAGAAAAAATTATTAATCTTCAATCCTTATTAGAAAACTTTCCCAGTGACCGCGCTCTTGTTTTTTGTGATGAATCTGACCCAAGCCTTCCCTCGATTTATGAAGAGGTTAAATCTCAAGTTACAAATTATTCAAAATGGGCAGTTATAATTGGTCCTGAAGGTGGTTTTAGTGCACAAGAAAAGAACCAACTTATCAATAAAGAAAATGTTTTACGCGTTACCCTCGGAAAAAGAATTTTAAGATCTGATACCGCTGCAATTTCTTCACTTTTTTGTATTCAATCCTTAATAGATAAGCGACATCCTGTCCTAAAATAAAGACGATATTATAGGCTTAAACTACTGCTAAATTAAAAAAATAGTATATATAATTTCAAAAATGAAACTTATCTTAATATCAATTATTTCGCTTATAAGTATACCAGCACTTGCGAACGGCATAAATGACTGGCAGCTTGGCTTTCAAGAGCCAGCTAGCGGAGTTATGCAAAATATATTCGATCTTCATAACTTTGTATTGATTATGATGACTGCAATCACAATTTTTGTTCTCATTTTGCTAATATATGTAGCTATTCGATTTAGAAAGAGTGCTAACCCTAACCCATCAAAAAGAAGTCACAACGCACTTCTGGAAACACTCTGGACGGCAATTCCTGTTTTAATACTCATTGTAATGGCAGTGCCATCTTTCAAATTAGTATATGAGCAAGATGTTATTCCTGAAGTTGATATGACCATTAAAGTCATAGGGCATCAATGGTATTGGGAATATCAATACCCTGAACATGATGATTTGTCTTTTGAAAGTTACTTGGTTCCTGATGAGGATTTACAAGAAGGACAGCCAAGATTGTTAACAGTTGATAATAGACTAGTTTTACCCGTAAATAAAAATATCCACGTTCTGGTAACAGCAGGAGATGTATTACATAGTTTTGCAATGCCAGCACTTGGAGTTAAAAAAGATGCCGTGCCAGGAAGGCTTAATGAGACTTGGATGAGAATAGATAGACCAGGAATTTACAGAGGTCAATGTTCTGAGATTTGTGGAACTGGTCATGGATACATGCCTATAGTAATTGAGGCGGTAAGTGAAAATGAGTTTTATGCTTGGCTAAATGAAGCCAAAAATGAATTTGCTACATTAAACAATAGAACAATTGCATTATCGAAATAGGAGAAAAATATGAGTTACGGAGAATCAGTTAGTCACGATCACGATCATCACGATCACAAACCGGGCTTTATAAAACGCTGGTTTTTTTCAACAAATCATAAAGACATCGGAACTTTATATATAATATTTGCTTTAATTGCTGGTTTAATTGGAGGGTTCTTTTCTCTTCTTATGAGAGCTGAATTAGCTGCACCAGGTTTGGATGTTGTTGCTGATGGTCAAGCATGGAATGTTATCATTACTGCTCACGGGCTCCTTATGGTGTTCTTCGTCGTGATGCCTGCCTTAATTGGTGGATTTGGTAACTGGTTTGTACCTATAATGATCGGTGCACCTGATATGGCCTTTCCTCGAATGAACAATTTTAGCTTTTGGGTTCTCGTGCCAGCTTTAGTCCTTTTAGTTGTGTCTGCAACAATAGGTACTGGGGCCGGAACTGGTTGGACAATATATCCACCACTTTCAAATAAACTAGGACATGCAGGCCCTTCTGTTGATATGGCAATCTTTGCATTACATTTGGCCGGAGCCTCTTCTATATTAGGAGCTGTTAATTTTATAACCACAATTCTAAACATGAGAACCCCAGGAATGACTATTCATAAAATGCCGTTATTTGTGTGGGCCATGTTAATTACAGCTTTCTTATTATTACTAGCGGTACCTGTTTTAGCTGGTGCTATCACAATGCTTCTTACGGATAGAAACTTTGGCACAACATTTTTTAATCCTGCAGGTGGAGGCGATCCAGTTTTGTTTCAACATCTATTCTGGTTCTTTGGTCACCCTGAAGTTTACATCATGATACTTCCTGCCTTTGGTATCGTTAGCCAAGTTATTTCTACTTTCTCAAGAAAACCAATATTTGGCTATCTTGGTATGGTTTATGCAATGGTATCAATTGGTTTTATCGGTTTTATTGTTTGGGCGCATCATATGTTTACTGTAGGTATGAGTGCAGACTTAAGAGCCTATTTTATGTTGGCAACAATTATCATCGCTGTTCCAACAGGAATTAAAATATTTAGTTGGATTGCAACAATGTGGGGTGGTTCACTTACTTTCGAGACACCTATGTTGTTTGCGATTGGATTTGTATTTTTATTTACATTAGGTGGCGTAACTGGAGTAATTTTGGCAAACGCAGGAATTGATACAGTCATGCATGATACATATTACGTCGTCGCGCACTTTCATTATGTATTAAGTATGGGTGCTATGTTTGGTATTTTTGCAGGTATCTATTACTGGTTTGGTAAAATGACTGGAAAGCAATATAATGAGTTCTTTGGCAAACTTCATTTTTGGCTTTTCTTTATTGGAGTTAACGTAACGTTTTTCCCGCAGCACTTTTTAGGTTTAGCAGGAATGCCAAGACGTATACCTGACTATCCAGATGCATACGCTGGATGGAATTTGATTTCTTCTTATGGATCATACTTATCTTTTGGCGCTACGCTGATTTTCTTCTTTGCAATTGTTTACGCATTATTTTTTGGTAAAAAAGCTGAAGCTAATCCATGGGGAGAGGGTGCTGATACACTAGAGTGGACTTTATCATCTCCACCTCCGTTCCACCAATTTGAAACTTTACCAGAGTTTAAAGAATAAATTTGGTGAATAGCTCACCTTCAAGTTTTAAGTATAGTGAAAATAACCTTTTAAAAAAATTACAAGGTTATTTTTATCTTATGAAGCCAAGGGTAATGATCCTTGTGATCTTTACTGCTTTTGTTGGTATGATGATTGCGCCGGGCTCAGTATCACCCATTAATTATTTCTTTGTTTTACTATCCATCACTCTTGGAGCAGGATCTTCTGCTGCAATAAATATGTGGTTTGATGAAGATATTGACAAAACTATGGAGCGCACCAAAACAAGACCTATACCACTTGGGATAATATCTAAAACTGAGGCATTAATTTTTGGAATATTAACAGGAATAATTTCTTTGTATATTATGTATTATGTAAGCAATGTTTTAGCAACGAGTCTACTACTTTTTACAATTCTGTTTTATGTAGTTATATATACAATTTGGTTAAAGCGAATGACTTCACTAAATATTGTTATTGGTGGGGCAGCAGGGGCAATTCCTCCAATCATAGGTTGGGCAACAGTTGTTCCCGAGATTAGTTTTTTACCTGTTATGATGTTTTTGATTATATTTTTTTGGACACCTCCTCACTTCTGGGCTTTATCAGTTTATAGGTTTAATGATTATGAAAAAGTAAAGGTTCCTATGTTACCAAATGTGAAAAGCATTAGTGATACTAAAAATCAAATTGTATATTATACCATCCTTTTAGTTATTTTGAGTTACACACCTATATACAGTAATCTTATAGGGTACCTATATTTTGTAATCGCTACAGTACTGAACATTGTTTTA
This sequence comes from uncultured Alphaproteobacteria bacterium, assembly GCA_902589095.1. Lineage (GTDB taxonomy): Bacteria > Pseudomonadota > Alphaproteobacteria > HIMB59 > CACPNW01. Next base: position 17,237 of record CACIRR010000025.1, read on the forward strand.
GTTCAAAATGCTTTTAAATTAAAGAAAACTCAAGAAATAAAAGACACTCCTAATAAAGAAGGATTAAGATTTTTTGTATTGACAATTTTTTATTTATTTAGTTTGTTTAGTGCAATGTTAATCGACAATATAATTTTATTATGAAAAACCCAAAAAAAAGAAACTGGATTACTTTATTAATATTGTTAGCAATAGTTGTATTTTTTTATTTATGGACAATGAATAAAGCCAATATTTTTGGAGTTTAAATGACCTCCAAATACCGGACAGCTACATTGCTTTTTGCATTAGTTTCATTAATGATTTTGTTGGTTGCTTTTTCTGTACCTCTTTACAATTTATTTTGTCGAGTGACTGGTTATGGTGGTACGACAAGTTTTTCAGAAAACATCTCAAATATAACACTTGATAAAGATATTACACTCCAATTCAATGCTGATGTTAATGACAGTATTGATTGGTCATTTACGGCCCCACAAGATGTGACGTTTAAAATAGGGGAAAATAAACTAGTTGAATATGAAGCTACTAACCTCTCAAATGTATCATCATCAGGTACTGCGACATTTAATGTCCTCCCTGAAAAGGTTGGTCCTTACTTTATTAAGACGCAATGTTTTTGTTTTGAAAAACAAACACTTGAGCCAAATCAGTCAGTAAAAATGCCAGTTGTTTTTTACATTGATCCATCAATAACTGATGATCCTGGAATGGCAGATATTGATACGATAACATTGTCATATACGTTTTTTAAATATATAGAGTAGTTAATTTTATGAGTGAAAATTCGTCTGCAGGTCAAAAACATCCCTATCATTTAGTTGATCCAAGTCCCCTTCCTTTTTTATCATCTGTGGCTGGCTTGGCTATGGCTGCTGGGCTAGTATTCTATATGCACTACGACACGAAGTGGTTACTTATTCTTGGCACAATTGGTTTACTTACAGTTATGTTTTTATGGTGGAGAGATGTTGTAAAAGAATCAACTTTCCAACAAGTTCACACTCCCGTTGTTGAGCTTGGTTTGCGATACGGAATGGCTTTATTTATTGCATCAGAAGTTATGTTTTTTGTGGCATTTTTCTGGGCTTTTTTTGATGCGAGTCTTACCCCTAAACTTCCAATTGAGGAGTTTGCTGAAACGTATGATACAAATGGTGCTGTTGGTGTGTGGCCTCCTGAAGGTATTAAAACTTTTGATCCTTTAGATATTCCTTTTTTAAATACACTCATATTACTCATGTCTGGCACAACATGCACTTGGGCACATCATGCTGTTAGAGAAGGGCACAGAGATCAGGCAATTCAAGCTCTATGGCTAACTGTCGGTTTAGGAGTAGCTTTCACATTACTTCAAGCATTTGAATATTATGAAGCATTTCATCATTACTTCAAGTTTACAGATGGAATATATCCTTCTGTATTTTACATGGCAACAGGGTTCCATGGCTTTCATGTAATGGTGGGAACTG
>CACIRR010000026.1 GCA_902589095.1 uncultured Alphaproteobacteria bacterium
ATTTACCTTTAAATACAGAAACGAAAAATTTTATTTCAAAAAAAGAATTTGAGTTAATGAAAGAAACAGTAATTCTCGTTAATTCAGCTAGAGGTGGTATTGTTAATGAAAGCGATCTTTATGATGCATTAACTAAAAATAAGATACGTGGAGCAGGTTTAGATGTTTTTGAACAAGAGCCGCCAGATGAAAATCATAAATTATTTACATTGCCTAATATTTTACTTTCACCTCATAATGCTGCTTTAACATTAGAGTGCAGAAAAAGAATGGCTGTTGAGGGGGCTGAAAATATTATTAAATATTTAAAAAACAAAGATGATCTGAACTTAAACAATGTTGTGAATAAAAAAGAAATTGAAATTTAAAGGTTTAAATAAATATCACCTTCTTCTTCATAAATATCATAAATTTTCAAAGATGGTAGCTCCAGGTCACTTATTGGATCACCTGAAACAATACTAAAAGTATTACCACAACTAGCGCATTCAAGCTCTTCTCCTTCAACATTCGACTCACTTAAAAATGCCTGATCTTCACAAACGCAATGGCCTTGAGTAGCAAAAAAGCCCGACTCTAATCTAAAGATAGCATAATCAATTTCTTCATGTTCAAAATTTTCTACACTACCAATTTCAATATCATCCTCTTGACCAATATGGACAGGCTCTATTTCCGTATTCATAAAAAAATTGTAGAATAAATTTTAAAATTAATAAATATTTATTTTATCTAAATCGTAAATTTTTTTTCGTTAATTGATCAATTGAAGATACGCCCATTAGTTTCATATCTCTTTCAATTTCATTTTTTAAATTAGATAAAGTTTTTTCGACACCTTTTTGTCCTCCTGCTGCTAGTGCATAAAGATACATTCTTCCTCCAGAACAAGCTTTTGCACCAAGAGAAAGTGCTTTTAAAACATGAGTGCCTCTTCTGATACCTCCCTCACAAATAACATCTACTTTATCACCGACAGCATCAACTATTTCAGCAAGTTGATCAAATGGCGATCTTGAACCATCAAGCTGTCTTCCTCCATGATTGGAAACCATAACAGCAGTTGCTCCCACATCAATTGCTTTTTTTGCATCCTCTACAGACATAATGCCTTTGATAGCAAATTGTTTGCCCCATTCTTTATTTATTTTTTCAACTCCTTTCCAATCCAGAGAATTATCTAACATCTGTGTAAAATAATCACCAATACTCGTCATTACACTAGTTCCAGCTGCAATATGATTTTTTAGATTACTCAGTTCCCATTTTGGTCTAGTAAAATAATTAAAAGCCCATGATGGATGAGTAGCAAAACTAATAGCACTACTCAACGATAGTTTCATTGGTATTGTGAAACCTGTTTTAAGATCTCTTTCTCTATTACCTCCCACAGCAGTATCTACTGTAACAGCCATGGCTTCAAAATTTGAGTTTTTACATCTATCAATCAGATCTTTATTTAAACCTTCATCCTTATGCACATATAATTGAAATAATTTAGGTGTTGATACTAAGTTTGATATTTCTTCAATACTTGCTGTACCTAAAGAAGATATCCCAAACATGGTGCCAAACTTTTCTGCAGCTTTAGCAACTCCTATTTCCCCTTCATGGTGAAATAATCTCTGTAAGGCCGTTGGAGCACAGTACAAAGGCATATCAATTTTTTGTCCCATAACTGTTGTAGACATATCAATTTTATCAACACCAGATAGAACATTGGGAACTAAATCACATTTATTAAAAGCTTCAGTGTTGCGTTTGTAAGTTATTTCATCATCGGCAGCACCATCTATATAATGGAAGATAGGACTGGGTAATTTTTTTTTTGCTAATGCACGAAAATCTTTAACATTATTGCACTTGTTGACACTTCCAAACATTAGGCAGAAACTGTTCTTTGAACTTGCTCTCCCATACCTTCAATACCAAGTTTCATTTCATCACCTGGATTTAAAAATACCTGCGGTTTCATTCCCATACCAACTCCAGGAGGTGTTCCTGTTGAAATAATATCACCTGGTTGTAATGACATAAACTTACTCAAATAACTAACGAGGAAATTAACACCATAGACCATTGTTTTAGTTGAGCCATCTTGCATGCGCTTACCATTCACATCCAGCCACATAAATAAATTTTGTGGGTCAACAACTTCATCTTTAGTAACCAAATAAGGACCTATTGGACCAAATGTATCACATGACTTTCCTTTAACCCATTGTCCAGCATGTTCTAACTGAAAAGCCCTTTCACTTAAATCGTTGACCACGCAGTATCCAGCAATATGATCCTGTGCCTGATCTTCTGAAATATATTTTGCTTCTTTACCTATCACAACTCCCAATTCAACTTCCCAATCTGACTTTTTAGAATTTTTAGGAATTATCACATTATCATTAGCACCTATAATAGCGCTAGTAGCTTTGAAAAAAATTATAGGTTCGGGTGGAACTTCCATTCCAGTCTCTTCTGCATGATCAGAATAATTAAGACCAATGCATATAAATTTACCTACACTTTTTTTACAAACACAAGGAGCGATACCATCATGATTTTCAACAATAGGTAGTGAACTTATATCAATTTGTTTAACTTCATCGAGTTTTTCAACTGTTACATTTTGTTCATCCCAATCAGATACAATGCTTGATGCATCGCGTATTCTTTCATTCTGATCTAAAATTCCAGGTTTTACTTGATCACCAATTCTGTATCTCAATGTTTTCATTATAAAGTCCATCCTCCATCAATTAAATTAAGTGTTCCTGTTACAAAATCTGACTCATCACTCGCCAAATATAATGCCATTGACGCGATTTCTTCGGGTTGAGCAAGTCTGCCCATCGCCTGTCTTGCTATAAAATCTTTTCTTGCCTGTTCAGGATCATCTGCCATTTGTACTCTTCCTTCCCATGAAGGTGTTTCGACTGTGCCTGGTAAAATTGCATTACATCTAATTCCATCTTTGATGTAATCAGCGGCAACAGATTTAACAAAACCATTTAAAGCTGCTTTAGTTGTTGTGTAAATAAAACGGTTAGGAACCCCTTTAACACTTGATGCAGCAGATGATACAATCACTATGTTGCCTTTTTTCTTTTTAAGCATTTTTGGCAATGCTGTGTGTGTCATCAAATACGCAGAAAAAATATTAATATTAATAGAATTATGAAACTCATCTGTATCGCAATCTAAAAGTGCACCGTGGTGAACAAAACCTACAGCATGAAATAAAACATCAATATTATCAATTTTAGCATAAAAATTTTCTACTTCTTCTTTGTTGGTTGAATCTAACTTTGCAATTTCGATGCTGGGATTAAGAGATTTAATTTCTTCTAACTTTTGCTCATTGATATCAGTTGCAATTACGTTTGCTCCTTCACTTGCAAACTTAAGTGCAGTCGCTCTTCCTATTCCTTGGGCAGCTGCAGTGACAATAATTTTTTTATTTTCTAGTCTCATTTAATTGTCTTTCCAGTATTCACCATTTGGGTATGTAAAGTCCTTAACAGATTTTTGTTTCATTTCAATAGAGTATCCAATATCTTTAGGCGGCATATAATTCCCTTTCTTTATTATGCAGGGATGGATAAAGTGCTCATGTAGACTATCTTGATATTCCACTACCTTGTTATCTTTTTCGCCATTGATCAATACGTAATCAACCATACATAAATGTTGAACGTATTCGCATAAACCTACTCCCCCAGCATGAGGAAAAACAGGAACTTTAAATTTATGCGCCATAAGTAGTACAGTTAAAATTTCATTTATACTTCCCAATCGACAACTATCAATTTGACAAACATTCATTGCTCCTGATTCAAGAAATTGTTTAAACATTATTCGGCCACCACATGCCTCGCCTGTCGCAAGCCGTACATCACCAACTTCTTTTTTAATTTTAGCAAATCCTAACACATCGTCAGGACTTGTTGGTTCTTCAACAAACAACAAATTAAATTTTTTGTAAGCATTAATATGCTCAATTGATTGCTGAACATTCCATTGTTGATTAGCATCAACCATGATCGAACATTCTGGTCCAATTGTTTGCCTTATTAATTCAAGTCGTTTAACATCCGCTTCAAGATCTAAACCAACTTTGATTTTAAAATGCTTCCAACCTTGGGCCATATATTGATCACATAATTCTATAATTTTTTCATTTGAATATCCCAACCAGCCTGCAGCCGTTGTATATGACGGATATCCTTCTTTTAGAATGGTTTGTATTCTTTTTTCTTTATGCATCTGGCTATTTTGCAAAATATTAAATGCCTCATCTTTAGTAAGTACATCTTCAATATATTTAAATGTTAGCCATTTCATTATTGTCTCAGGATCACTATCAACGATAAACTTCCAAAGTGGTTTTTGGTTTTTTTTAGCAATAAGATCCCATAAGCTATTAAAAATTGCAGCAACAGCCATGTGCACAACTCCTTTTTCAGGACCCAACCACCGTAACTGACTGTGATCAACAAACTCAAACCACAGTTCGCCAATATTTAGTTCTATTTCATCTATAGTCTTCCCAATCAACATAGGAAAAAAATGTTTTATACAATCAGCAACAACATCATTTCCCTTACCCAGTGTAAATGCAATTCCGTAACCCTTCAGACTATTATCAGAAGTATATACAGTTACATAGGTAGCAGAATAATCAGGATCGGTGTGAATAGCATCGGAACCAGTTAAATCTTTAGATGTCGGAAAGCGAACATCTTCAACTGTAAGATTTGTAATTTTTATCACTTTTAATATTTTTTAAATGTTGAATTTTCAATAAAGTCCCAATCCAAATCAATCCCTAGTCCTGGCTTTGTTGGAAGTTGAGCCTGACCATCAATTACTTGAATTGACTCTTTAAGTCCAAAATTAAAATATTCGTATGGAACAAGTACTTCAAAAAACTCAGAATTTTTCATAGCTGCACAACAATGAAGATTAACTAATTCCAAAGGATGATAAATTGCTGTATGAATTTCACATTGCACCCCAAAGCTTTCCGCTAAATGTGCTGTTTTCATTGTCGCTGTAATTCCTCCACTCCAGGAAACATCTGCCCGAACCATATCGACAACTCTTGTAGAAATACATTCAGCAACGCTATAAGGATGTTTAGCGATCACTTCAGTTCCTATGATAGGTATATCTAGTATTCGAGTGAGCTCTCTTAAGTTGTGAAAATTTTCATCAAATAATGGCTCCTCATACCAATAGTAATTTAATTTTTCTAACTCTCTGCCTAAGCGTAACGCTTGCTCAAACGTATAAGGAGCTACAGGATCACTCATTAATTTAAAATTATCACCCACAGCATTTCTCGCCGCTTTATGTATCTCCAAATCTAGTTCATAATTCCCAGGAGGATGAATTTTATACGCATTAAAGCCCCTATCTTTATATTCCTTTGCTTCCTTTGCGTAATCCTCTGGAGTTTTATAAACGAGAGAGCTTCCATAAATTGGTACTTGATCCCTGTAGGCACCTATATATTTATACAGTGGTTGATTTGCTTGAAGTGCTGATAAAACCCAACAATTTATATCAAAAGGACCATAACTATAAATCGGTGCATGGTTCCACCATCTATCCGCCATTCGGTACTCATGCCAATGCTTCTCTCTAAATAATGGATCACGACCAATAAAAAATGGCTTAAAAATACTATTTGCAATTTCTCCCGCCATAGCGGCTCCACGCCCTGCAAACCCAAAAGTTGATGTCGAAATACCTTCATCAGTATGAAATGTGATAACTAAGAATTCTAGTTCAGATTTTTTACCATCGCGCATTTCCGAGTCTTTCATGACAGGGTCTTTATGTCGACATGCGCGTATTTCAATATCACTAATTTTCATTTTAGCCTCATTTCATTTTTAATTTTTTCATTATGTTGTCCCACTTTTGGAGCGGCACGGTCTGACTTAAAAATCTCTCCGTCAACTTTAATTGGGCAACGTAATGTTTCTATATCAAGACCATCTGCACTTTTAATTCGTTGTGTCATATCTAAGACTTTAAAACCATCATGTTTCAACATTTTTTCCCAATCCAGAACTTCTGCACACCAAATATCTGCTGGTTCCAAAACACCTAAAATATCTTTTGATGTTTTGTTAACTACAAAATCACCTATTTGTTTTTTAATTTCATCTCTATTAGTGAACCAAGTTTTTTGATCATGTAAATTTTTCAAAAAATCTAAATCTAATAATTCTCCAAGTTTTGGTAGCGGAGTCATCGCAATGGCAACAAATCCATCACTGGTTTTATAAATTCCGTATGGAGCTGATAAATAAGCATGAGCGTTGTTGTATTTACTTCTTACAGGCTTTCTATGCCCATCATTAAAATAAGTAGTTAAAACTTCAAACTGAAAATCAAGTAATGCTTCAACTAAACTTGTTTGAATATGACACCCTTGATTAGTGCGATACCTCTTTATTACCCCAGCAAGTATCCCTTCTACCAATGAATGCCCTGCTAACATATCAGCTACAGCTAAGCCCATCGGAGTTGGTGCTTCACCACCATTTCCATTTAACCAAACAAGTCCTGTCCTAGATTGCGCTAATAAATCTTGACCAGGCAAGTCTTTCCAAGGACCTTCTGCACCGTATCCCGAAATTGATCCATACACAATTTGAGGATTAATCTTTTTTGCATTTTCATAATCAAGACCAATTTTCTCAATTACACCTGGTCTAAAATTTTGAGTAATAATATCTGCTTTACTAATTAATTGCTTAACCAAATCTAAATCTGTTGGATCTTTTAAATTGGCTGCAAAACTCTCTTTATTTCTATTGATGGCATGAAACAGTGTACTATCACCCTCTAAATCAGTATCGCTTATATAGAGAGTTCTACATAGATCTCCCACTTCAGGTCTCTCAATTTTTATAACACGTGCACCTAAATCTGCTAGGCGAAGCCCAGCATAAGGGCCTGATAAAAATTGACTAAACTCTAAAACTGTTAATCCTTCAAGTGGTCTAGACATATTAGTTAAAGCTTTCTAGATACATTGATGATAACTTATTCATTACTGTGTCCTCTTGGATGTTTGATTGGAGATATTCATTAATAATATTACCACTTTCATCTTGAAATTTCATATAACCATTATGCCTTGGTCTCACCCATGCTTGATCTAATGTCTGTCTTGTTGCGATAAAAAAATTGTTATTATGATCATTAATTTCTTTATTCTGCCAAGCAACAGAGTTGCCAGGCTGCCCACCACTTTCATAAAAAATAGTTTGTTGACAATCTGCCCCAGCAATCCAATAACTATACTCTAAAGCTATATCTTTATATTTGCTACTATTTGAAATTGCAATTCCTGTTCCACCTAAATGCGTACCATGAGGACCTTTGCCATCTAGATCAATTACATTTCCATACTTAAGAATATTTTTTCTATAATCTTTTCTTGAATAATTAGAAAATCCATATGTATAAGGAGCGTAATAAAAATCATTAGTCTCTGATAAAATTTCTGCAGTACGAATAGGATCCATACTAAAACAATCTTGAATTAAACAATTAGATATTTCTTTCATCATTCTTAACGTTTGTATTCCAAATTCTTTATCTACAAATTCTTTATTTAGAGGATCAAACTCATCCGTAATGTTATTATAAATGCTATAAAAGCTGCTGATCGCGTGCACAGGTTTTAAGGGCCAAATAATTTTTTGGTTTTTTGCTAGTGCAAGCAATTCATTCCAATTAGTAGGAACATCATCAATTAAGTCTTCTCTGTAGCAACAGACTTGGGTTGCAGCATCAATTGCCAAGGCCCACTGGTGACCATCTATATTGTAACTTTGGTGAGAGAGTCCAACTGATTGTTCATTTAAAATATCTAATTGATCGTTGTACTGCTCTACATCAAACTGTTGTAATAAGCCTTTAGCAGATACCTCACCTACATGCGGATAATCAATTACCATTAAATCATACTCGTCTACCATTTGCTCAATTGGGCGATCAGCAAATGCCTGCAATGATCTTTTATCCCATTCAATAGAAATTTGATTATTATATTTTTTACAAAAAATTTCACTTGTTTCAATCATGGGGTCATAACCTCTTGAATGATCCCACGTCATCCCCTTTAAAGTTTTCATTTTTTTTCGTATAGATCTTTGAAGTCTTCAGGTTTTTTATACAAAACAGAGTGGAGATGTTCGCAGTAGAGAACAATCTCTCCCTCCCCTTTAAAAACTTCATAACTTGTTCTGACTAAACCCATTTTTTCGTATTTGGGTTTTTTTTCCATATTTTTTCGGATTGTATAAATGGTATCGCCAATGAAAACAGGTTTAATAAACCTCAAGCGGTCGTAACCATAACTGAAAGAATTTACACAATTTGTTGCTACTAACCCAAGACCGTATGAAAAGACCATTGCACCTGCTACCAATCTTTTTTTAAACAAACCTTCATTTTTTGCAAAATGTTCATCACCTACATAGGGATGCATATCCAAAACCATAGTATTAAACTGCATGGCTTCACCCTCTGAAATAGTTCGACGCAGTGAGCGAATTTGGTGATCAATAATAACATCTTCATAAAACCAATTTTCTGAATTCCAAACAGGTATATTACTGTGTTCTTCAGGCATATCTTTAGGATAAGTAGACTCTATTCCAACTGTATTTTTATATTTAAAATCTTTATTCATATTTAAAATTATGCTACTCTAATATCTTAATATATTGAATTCAATAAAAATAATGAGGGAACATGGTAGAGATTGAGCAATTTTTTGAAGATTACGAAGTAGGGACAGAAAGAATAACAGCAGCAAGAACTATTACCGAAACAGATATTGTCATGCATGCAATGCATTCGGGAGACTTTTATCCCCACCATGTTGATGCTGAATTTGCTAAAACAACTCCTTTTGGTCAGAGAATTGCACAATTCAGTTGCACTTTTTCAATCGGAATTGCTCTTACTGCATCAATAGTTAATAAAAGAGCTTTCACATATGGATTTGAAAGACTTCGTTTTCCTAACCCTGTGTTCATTGGAGACACTATTCACACAAAGGTTACTATTAAAGAAAAAAAAGATGACCCTAAGAGACCTCAATACGGTCAAGTTAATGAAGCTTGTGAAATATTAAATCAAAATGATAAATGTGTTTGCTATTCCGAGCATATATTACTTGTTGAAAAAAAATAATTAGAAAACACTATACTTGAGATATGCTTCTTGAGGGTCCATACCTTCACGGATAGATTTTCTTACTAAATTTTCTGTACTAATTAATTTTTCTGCTCTTTCCAAAATACTTTCAATAATATTGGATGGAATGATTACCACTCCATCAATATCAGCTAAAACATAATCATTATTGTTAATAACTGTTTTGCCTATTTTTATTGGTTGCTCAAATTTTGTGGGATGCCAATAACCAACTACATCTCTTGGTGTATAAAAACTGCTCCAAACTGGAAAATCAATTTTTAATATAAAATCTAAATCTCTTGCTCCTCCATCAACAATGTAACCTTTGACACCTTTTTGTTGAAGTGTTTCTGCAGATAATTCACCCATCAAAGCTACTTCATTGTTATGCGGCTGACAGATCACTACCTTGTCATTGGGCGCTTTGGATAAAAAACCTGTCCAGGCTAATAGAGTTTCGTGATGAGTCAAAGATTTATCTACCTCTCCTTCCATGGTAAAAATTTGTCCAGCTAAAACATGGTGGTTTTTACATGGTTTGATATTAGGTGGTAGAGTGAAATCTTTATAACCATCATCTCGCATGATGTCATGTATTACAGAACTATAGCACTTTGATAATCTTTCAGTATTATTTATAGCTGACATCTCTAATGTTTATATCCCATTTCTGATGAAAGTACCTCTGCTGAACATACCAATAATTTTTTTACTTGCTCTAAACTTAACTCACCTTTTGTAATTATTCTGTCTACAAAAGGTATTGTAAGAGCTGCAATTGCATTATTAGTATAATCAAAAATTGGAACTGAAATATTTGTAACTCCTTTAATTTGCAAACTCTTAACTAATTCATATTTATTTCTTTCAATTTTTTTCATTGTATTTTTAGAAAAAAGTTTTTCAATTTTTTTTAATTCAGAAACTGAAATTTTAGATGTCTCTTCCAATTTGGAATAAAAATTTCTTCTTTCTAATCGTCTTTTTCTTTCCTTTTCATCTTGGAAAGTTAATATAACTCTACCTGATGATGTTTCAAGCAAGTCAAAACTTGCGCCAACAGAAACATGGTAATTAAAAGAGGAAGGGCTGTCCTCTTGTGCGATAATTAAAATCTTTCCTCTTGTATAAATTGCCAAATGCACTGATTGATTTGCTTTTGTTGTAATTTCTTTCATTACAGGAATAGCTCTTGTTGTAAGAGTTTTAAATGGTTCAAATTTTGCAGTCATATTCAAAATTTTAAAAGAGAGTCTGTAAACGTCTTTTTCACTATCAAAATCTACATATTCTCTATTTCTTAAAGTGGTTATCATTCTGTAAATTTTATTTATTGACTTATTTAGCTTGCCTGCAATTTCTACTTGGCTAAGACCTTCAGCGGAATTTGATAATAACTCTAAAATATCTAATCCTTTTTCTAGAGCAGGGGCGCTATAACTTTTAGAGTGCTTTTTTTGTTTCATAATTAAAAAAATGAATTTTATTTGTTTCTATTTGAAAATTAATATTTTCTCCAACATCGACCGGTCTTGGATTATACATACGACTTATTATTTCTTTATTTTGTAATTTAAAAAAAATTTGTGTCTCAGTACCAAGCGGTTCAGCAAGATCAATTGCTTTGCTAAAAAACCATATTGATTTTTGGTCATTAGAAAAACTTTTTACTGGAACTATATCTTCTGCTCTTATACCAACAATAACTTTTTTTAAGTCAGCAAGTTTTCCCATTTTATCTTTAGGGCAATGAACAAGAATATCATTATCCAATTTAATCATTATCTGATTATTACTTTTAGTTATTTCGCATTCAATAATATTCATTGGGGGGCTGCCGATAAAAGTTGCAACAAAGACATTTACTGGATTGTTAAAAACATCTATTGGAGATCCAATTTGTTCAATAAACCCATCTTTCATTATTATAATTCTATCAGCTAAAGTCATGGCTTCTACTTGATCGTGCGTGACATAAATAACTGTTGTTTTTAATTTTTGATGGAGTTTTTTTATTTCTGTTCTCATCTGCGTTCTGAGTTTAGCATCTAAATTAGATAGAGGTTCATCAAATAAAAAAGCATCAGGTCGTCGAACAATAGCTCTACCCATTGCTACCCTTTGTCTTTGCCCCCCAGAAAGTTGAGAAGGTTTTCTTTTTCTCAAATCCTCCAAACCTAAAATATTAACTGCGTCTTTTACTTTTGCTTCAATTTCATCAGGATTAACTTTCGCTATTTTTAGACTGAAACCTAAATTTTCTTCAACTGTCATATGAGGATAAAGAGCATAATTTTGAAAAACCATAGAAACATTTCGATCTTTTGGATCTTTTTCATTAACTTTTTGATCACCTATAAAAATTTCACCTCCAGAAATTTCTTCTAATCCTGCAATCATCCTCAATGTTGTTGATTTTCCACATCCTGATGGTCCAACGAGCACAAGAAATTCATTATGAGGAATTGTTAAATCCATATTTTGAACAGCGACAACGTCACCGTATTTCTTTGTTAAGTTTTTTAATTCAACCTTAGCCATATTAGCCTTTTACTCCTCCAAATGTTAATCCAGAAACTAAATGTTTTTGAACAATAAATGTTAATATTAAAGCAGGAATGATCATTACTACTGCTATTGCGCACATACCTGCCCAGTTAATCGTAAATTCATCTAAATAATCCATCATCCCTATAGGTAGAGTTTTAGAATGAACTGTTCTTGTAATGATAGAAGCTAAAGCATATTCATTCCAAGATAATAAAAAAGCGAATATTGCAGCTGCACCAATGCCTGGACCAGCAAGAGGTAGTTCAACATTCCAAAATGCTTGGAATCTTGTACAACCATCTGTTCTAGCAACTTCAGACATCTCTTTTGGTATTTGCCTAAAAAAACCGTCAGTTAACCATATTGTAAAAGGAACATTCATCGCAACATAAACTAAGATGACACCAAAAGATGTATTAATTATCCCAAGCTTAGCAAATAAAATAAATAGAGGTAAACTTAGTGATATTCCTGGAACTGCCCTAGCTAACATTAAACTAAGAAAGATTTTATTTTTTCCTTTAAAATTAAACCTTGCAAATGCATATCCACCCATCATACCAATAGTAATAGCAATTACTGTGCTAACAGATGAAATGATTACTGAATTCATTAGATACTTGAATGCAGGAACTGATACATAACCATTAATGCTAAACATTTGAGTAAATTGATGGAGTGTCCATCTATCTGGAATCCAGTTAGCAGGCTTGGCTAATATTTCTGGATTAGGACGAAATGCACTAACAAAAATCCATATACCAGGCAAACAAATTAATATTAAAAGAAACAGAACTAATAACCAAAATCCTATTTTTTTTATTTGCTTCATTATTGTTGTCCCAAATCTCTTCTAGCCGCAACTAACTTTGTAAAAAAATAATATGTAAATGCAATAGATAATATTATTGATACATAAGACATTGCATTTGCAAAACCCATATTAGCATCTTTATATCCTATTCTAGCAATCATTGTCCAAAGTAACTCTGTTCTCATTGCTGGACCTCCACCTGTCATTATATGAACAATATCATAAGCCCTTCCAACATCTAATGATCTAATAGTAAGTGCTATAAAAACAAATGGCATTAAAAAAGGTAAGGTAATATTTTTAAATACTTGCCAACTATTACATCCATCAACTCTTGCAGCTTCAATAGGATCTCTTGGTATTCCTAATAGACCTGCCAGTAGCAGAATAGCAAAAATTGAAGTATTGGCCCAAATTTCTGCAACCATAATAGATCCCATAGCAAGATATTTATCTATCAACCAAGGAATAGCGGACTCGTAACCAAATAAGTACAAAAAATTATTTAATAAGCCGATGTTATCATTAAAAATATATTTCCACTGAAATCCAACTAAAATTGGTGAAAACATCATTGGAAACATCATAATTGTTCTTAAGGTTCTTTGACCCCAAGTAATTTTATTTATTAATAGAGCAATACCCAACCCAAATAATAGTTCTAAGTTCAAAACAACTGCTAAAAATAAAATGGTTCTTCCAAAAGCATACCAAAATTTTGCATTATCAATTAGTCTTTCATAATTACGCAAGCCAACAAAATTAAAAAGGCTATCAGGGCGTGTGAGTTTATATGATGTAAAACTTGTATAGAAAGAAAATATGAGAGGGATTATAATTACAAAACCTATAGCCAAAATAGATGGCATGATTAACATAACTGGACTTCTAAAAATTTTTCTACCCATCAATTAATCAGCGTAATCTATTTTTAATCCACCTGATTGACTTGAGATGCCACATGAATCAACAACTGCCATAGTATGAATGGAGTCATCAATTGAAGTTAATAATTTAGAGTCTTCACCATTTTTAAATCTTTGCATATTTGCCATTACACCTATAAATGCATCTGGAAACCATTTACCCTGTATATCAAATTTTATCCAATCAGTTCCTTCGGTTATTATTTCTAATTCTTCTGGTTCTCCAGTTGGATAATCTAAAAGTAGACCTAATTTCATTTTTGCTGCACCTTTTGTGCCTTCTAAACGAATATATGCATCTTGGTTTTTTCTTCCAAAGCTATGAGTATGATTAATAGTCATACAGCATCTAATTTGATTGCCATAATTAAAAATTGCAGTAGTTCGACAATCGGCTAACTCTTTTACCTTAGGATGCTTGACTGACTGACAGTAAACCCCATCAGGATTTCCAAGAACAGAACGTATCCAATCAATGTAATGTATTGAGTGCAATGGCACTTCGACTCTATCTAATGTTTTTAGAAAGGGCCATAACTCCCAGGGAGTATGAACATTTACATGCACTTCAAGCTCCACTAATTCACCTAAAATATTTTGTTTAATCGCTTCATAAACAGGTAAAGAAATTGGACTGAAACGTAATTGAAAATTCATACATGCCTTGATATTTTTTTGATGACAAATTTTTCTTATTTTGTTTCCCTCTTCTAAAGATCTGCCAAGAGGCTTTTGAAAAACGGCAAATATATTGTCAGGAAGTTTTTCCACTACCTCTAATAAATTTGCCGGAGGAAGAGCTAAATCAAAAATATGATCTTTGTTTTGAAATGCTTCTTCAAGAGAATTAAATACATTATTAATTCCAAATTCTTTTGCTAGGTTTTTTGCTTTTTCTAAATCAACATCATATAAACCATTAACTTCAAAACCTGCTTTTTTATAAGCTGGAAGATGCGCATCCTTTACTATTCCTCCCGTGCCAATAATTATTATTGGACTTAATTTTTTTGGCATTGGCCAAGTTTGACTATAATTTTTTATTGTATTTTCTTTATCGGCCATATGTAAATTTTGATTAAATTAAATTTTTGACTACCCCTCACTTTCATGAGGAGTAGTCTTGCAAGAGATTAGTAATAACCTGCGTCTTGCATTAAATAATCAGTTTCTTTAGCAGCAGCATCTAATGCTTCCTTTACTGTTTTATCTCCAACAATTGCAGCTTGCAACTCTGGGAAAATAATGTTTGAAAAAGGAATCCACTCAGGAATAAGTGGTGGAGTAAATGCATCCTCTGCCATAGAAGCTTTGAATGTAGAGAAAAGGTCACTCATAAATGCGTTTCCTTCTGCATTCATTTCACCTGCGATATCATCCCAAACTCTTGTCATAGTTGGAAGTTTACCGCCTCTTGCTTCATGCATTTGAGCTTCGTGATTTGTTAAAATCCATATTAATGAAGCAGCTGCCTCCAAATTTTCCTCAGGACAACCATTTAAGATAGAATAAGTATGAGAACCTGACCATCCTCCTCTTTTTCCACCTGAGCCCATTGGAAATCTTACAAGACCAACATCGCCACCAATTTTTGAGTCAGCACTATTGAAATATGCTCCCCATCCACCCCAATCAAGGTTTAAAGCAACAGTTCCACTTGCAAAGCCAAGACCTGTTTCATCCCAAAGATAATTTAACACCCCAGCAGGAACTGCTTGAGCATTATACAGATCAACAAACCATTGAAGTGCTCTTTGTCCAGCTTCATCATTAAATGTTGGACGCCATTCATCATCGAATAACGCTCCACCTTCAGCAATAACTAACTCATAGAAACGTCCAGTAATAGCTTCTTCTTTACCAACATATTGCGTTCCATAAAAGTTAGGGGGATCAGACCAAAAAATTGCTTGTTCTTTCCATTGATCTAAAGTTTCAGGTGGTGCCAAATCGTAACCATATTCTGCTTTAAATCTTTTTTTATTATCTTCGTCTTCATAGATACTCTTTATGTACCATAGATTACTAACATCACTATGCTGTGGAAGTTGTACAAGACGACCATCAACAGTTGAGTGCTCAAGTACTAATGGAACAAATTCAGCTAGAAAATCTCCTGGAACAATTCCATTAAGATCTCTATAAATATCTCCATACTGAGTAGCAAAACTAGTGTGGTTTGAAACAACACAGTAACTAATATTACCTGCTGCAATATCTTGTTTAATTTCTTTATCTAATTCAAAGTGACTTTTTTTAGAAAGAATTGATACCTTACCACCTGTTTTTTCTTCCCATATAGGAATCATCACTTCATAAAGTGGATCATAAGGAGCTCCACCAATTAATTTTACATCTAATGTAATGCCACTAAAATCTCCCCACATAGCTACTTTGTCGTTTGGAAAACTTTTATCAACGGCAAAGGCACTAAATGATAGAGAGAAAACAGAGATTACAGTCAAAATGCTTTTGAATAATTTCATATTCTCCTCCAATTTTAATTAGATATTACACTCTATCTATAATTTTAAAAGTAAAAAGATATGGTAATTTTCATATATGAAGATAGTATTTACTCATAAATTTTAATTTTCTGCTAAAAGAGGACATTATGACACAAAAATTTGCAATGGCTGTAAGGCTTAAAGACGAAAAAAGAGATTTTTACATTAAAAATCATGCCGAAGTTTGGCCTGAAGTTTTAAATGAATTAAAAAAAATCAAAGTAAAAAATTATAGTATTTTTCTTAAAGAAGATTTTATGTTTGGGTATTTAGAATATGATGGAGATAATTTTAATAAAGATATGGAAGCAATGCAAAAAATTCCCATTGTAGATAAATGGACAAAATTAATGATCGATTGTTTTAATCCTTTTCCAAATAATGAAGATAACAATTCATGGGTAATGATGGATCAAATATTTTATATGGAATAATTATTCGTTTATGTCCAAAATAAAAAAAATAGAAGTATTTTTTTTAGAGTATCCTTTTCCTAAAAAATTAAATTATAAATATAGTGCTGGTGTTGTTGAAAACATGATTGTTCCTGTCGTTAAATTAACTGACAGTAATAATAATTATGGATTAGGAGAAATAACTCATGGTCAATTTACTTATGAACCAATTAAAGGATTAATAAAGCATTTTAGTAAACTGCTGCAGAACACAGACTCCGAAAACATAAATCAAGCATGGGAAAAAATGTATGGATCTAGTGTTTTTTGGAATAGAGAAGGAATAGGCGTTGGGGTGATGGGGGGAATTAACATAGCAATGTATGATTTGCTTGGGAAAAAAATGAAGGTGCCAGTATTCAAATTATTAGGAGGCATTCAAAAAGAGAAAATTCGTATTTACGCAAGTAATGGTTTGT
Organism: uncultured Alphaproteobacteria bacterium; assembly: GCA_902589095.1. Taxonomy (GTDB): domain Bacteria; phylum Pseudomonadota; class Alphaproteobacteria; order HIMB59; genus CACPNW01. The sequence goes on from CACIRR010000026.1 coordinate 16,897, forward strand.
TTGATAATTCTCAACAACTTTTAGAAGATGCTCAAAGAGCATATTCAAATGGTTTTAGAGTATACAAAATGCGCGTTATTGATCCAAACAAAGTTATTAGTTTGGTAAATTCATTTAACAAAAAATTTAAAAATAAAATGCAGCTTATTGTAGATGCTGTTCAAGGATCTGCAGCTAACCCCTGGGCTACTAAAGTTTCAATCAATTTAGCAAAAAAATTAGAAAAAGAAGAAATAGTTTTTTTAGAAGAGCCCTTTAGAGTTGAAAATTTGAAAGGTTACAAAGATATAAAAAAATTTACCACTTTAAATATTGCTGGGGCAGAAAGTATACCTACCGCAAGAGCATTTAAAAATTACTTAGAAGAAGATGTTTTAGACATATTGCAATTTGATATTGCAACTTCAGGTTTTACTGAAGGAAGAAGAATTTGCGATTTGGCATACATACATAATAAACCAGTTGCCATCCACTCTTGGGGTAGTGCAATAAGCATAATGGCTGGTATACATTTTGGGTTAACAGTACCCAATGTTGCATTTACTGAATATTGTTTTATGGATCACCCCATCAACAAAGAATTATTTGAAAATAAAAAAATAAATATTTCAAATGGATATACTACAAAGCCTAATTGTCATGGTTTGGGTGTTAAATTTAATGACATGTTATCAAAAAAATTTCCGTATAAAGAAAAAATAAATACTATGATCTCTACAAATGATAGTGACATTAAACTAAAATGAGCATTTTAGTTACAGGAGGATTAGGATTTATTGGCGCCAGAGTTGTGCTTCAATTATTGAAAAGAGATATTTCTGTAATTGTAGCGGATTTAGATATTGAAAAAAATAAGGACAGACTTGAAAAAAATATCGATAAAATAGGCAAAAATAAAAACTTGGTAAGCTATCAAAAACTAGACATAACGGATTATCATAACATAGAGCAAATCTTTAAAAAAAATAAATTAGATTGTGTAATAAATTTAGCCTACGGAATTGGAAGTATATGTGAAGAAAATCCGTTACTGGCAAGCAAAATAAATATTGTTGGTACAACATCAATGTTTGAGATGATAGTTAAATATAAAATAAGACGATTAGTTTTTGCTAGCAGTGAAACAGTATACGGCGCACATCAAGAATTTTATGGAAATAAAGCAGTTACAGAAAACGATTATTCAGGAATTAATAATCATTTCTACACTTATGGGGTAATGAAATTACTGAATGAATTCATGGCTGAAAAATATATAAAAAAACACGGTTGCAGCATAGCTTATACTAGGCCTTCTGTTGTTTTTGGCTATGGACGTCAAAATACAGCTATAAATTG